>JAPUKI010000084.1 GCA_027295745.1 Acidobacteriota bacterium | reverse complement strand
GTCGAAAGTATCAACGAGCTGGAGAAGGAAATCTCTCAGCTCTCTGATGCCGCTCTGAAATCGAAGACCCCCGAGTTTAGGTCCCGTCTGGAAAAGGGTGAATCGCTTGAGGATATTCTCCCTGAAGCATTCGCTGGGGTCCGTGAAGTCGGCCGGCGTACCCTTGACATGCGTCATTTCGATGTCCAGCTCATCGGAGGAGAGGTGCTTCATCTGGGCAAAATTGCTGAGATGAAGACCGGAGAAGGAAAAACCCTGGTGGCCACTCTTGCGGTCTATGTCAACGCCCTGGCAGGAAAAGGTGTTCACGTTGTCACGGTCAATGACTATCTGGCGCGGCGCGATGCGGAATGGATGGGACCCATCTACGAGTTTCTGGGCCTGAGCGTCGGGGTGATCCAACACGACATGCCGGAAGACGAGCGCAGGGTAGCTTACCAGTCTGATGTCACCTATGGAACCAACAACGAGTTCGGCTTCGATTACCTGCGCGATAACATGAAATACGCGCTCAAGGATTGTGTCCAGCCGGGTCACTCCTACGCAATAGTCGACGAAGTGGATTCCATCCTTGTCGATGAAGCCCGCACTCCCCTTATTATCAGCGGTCCTTCCGAAGAGTCTACCGATAAATATTACAAGATCGACAAACTGATACCGCGGCTGGTTCGTGAACAGGACTACAAGATCGACGAGAAAGCCCGCAGCGTCGTGCTTCAGGAATCAGGTGTTGAGAAAGGGGAGAAGTTTCTGGGTTTGGAGAACCTCTACGATCCCAGCAACATGGACCTGGTTCATCATATCCAGCAGGCTCTGAAGGCTCACACCCTGTTCAAGAGAGACGCGGATTACATGATCAAGGACGGTCAGGTGATTATCGTTGACGAGTTCACCGGGCGCCTCATGCCGGGACGCCGCTACTCAGACGGCCTGCACCAGGCACTGGAGGCGAAGGAGGGTGTACGAATCGAACGCGAGAACCAGACCCTGGCCACCATCACCTTCCAGAATTACTTCCGTATGTACGACAAACTGGCGGGCATGACAGGCACGGCCGAGACAGAGGCCACCGAGTTCGAGAAGATCTATAAGCTTGACGTGATCGTCATTCCTACCAACAAGGAACTGATCCGGCACGAATCTCCTGATTTGGTGTACCGCTCAGAGCGGGAGAAGTTTAACGCTGTTGCCGATGAGGTCAAGGAACTGAATGAGCTGGGACGTCCGGTGTTGATGGGGACCACCTCCATTGAAAAGTCTGAGCGGCTCTCGAGCTTGCTCAAGCGCCGCGGCATCAAGCATGTGGTTCTCAATGCCAAATATCATGAGCGGGAAGCCGAGATTGTGGCCCAGGCGGGTAAGATCGGAGCAGTGACGATTGCCACCAATATGGCCGGACGTGGCACCGACATCATTCTGGGTGGAAACCCTGAGTTTCAAGCCAAAAGCAATCTTCGGGCTCGAAAAGGTCATTCCGAGGAGAATCAAGAGGAATTTCGCAAGGAGCTGCAGAAGCTGCTTCCGGCCTGGCAGAAAGAGCACGATAAGGTGGTCGAACTGGGTGGCTGTCACATCATCGGCACGGAAAGGCATGAGTCTCGGCGCATAGACAATCAGCTCCGAGGTCGATCCGGTCGCCAGGGAGACCCCGGGTCAAGTCGCTTTTATCTGTCCCTTGAGGATGATCTGATGCGAATCTTTGGCTCCGATAATATTTCCAGTCTGATGCATAAGCTGGGAATGGAGGAGGGAATCCCCATCGAATCCAAGCTGATCACCCGGCAGATCGAACGAGCCCAAAAACAGGTGGAAGGCAGGAACTTCGAGATCAGGAAACATCTCCTGGAGTATGACGATGTGATGAACAAGCAGCGTGCGGAAATCTACCGGTTCCGCCGCGAGATACTGGAAGGAGAGGACCGGAAAGAGTACATCTTAGGGCTGGCTGAGGACATTCTGATCGAGTTTTTGGATCTCTATGCCAATCTAGAGACCGATCCGGAAGAATGGGATCTGGAAAATTTGAAGGTGAATCTGCGGCGGGTCTACGGGATCGAAATCCCGCCAGATGTGGATCAGTTGTCGCGGCCCGAACTGGAAGAGCAACTGCTCAAACAAATCCAATCGAAGTACCAAGAAAAAGAAGAGCAGATCGGCGCGGAAATGATGCGATGGTACGAGAGCATGGTGATGCTGCAGATCATAGATCAACAGTGGAAGGATCATCTACTGGTTCTGGACCATCTCAAGGAAGGAATCGGTTTGCGGGGTTACGGACAGCGCGATCCGCTGGTGGAGTACAAACGAGAGTCCTTTGAATTGTTCGAAGCGCTCTGGAACCGGGCCACTGAGGAAATCGTCCGAATGCTCTTTCTTTTGCGGCCGATCACCAAGGACGACGAGCAAGACCTCCTGAAATCCCGGCAGCAAAAGTCCTTGAGCTATTCTCGATCCGAGGACAGACCCGAGCCAGCCTGGCAGCCCGGACAGTCAAGGGGGGCCCAGAGTGCGGCAGCTGTGAGCCCAGTGGTTCGGACCACCCCCAAGGTAGGCCGCAATGAGCCCTGTCCCTGTGGCTCGGGCAAGAAATATAAGAAGTGCTGCGGCCGGTGACAACAGACAATAGACAACAGACAACAGACCACAGACCACAGACCACAGACCACAGACCGCTGACCACAGACCACAGACCACAGACAATAGACAATAGACAGTCGATCACTGCCCCCTGGCATAAGTGATGGTCAGTAAATGCTAGAAGATACCTGTCAACGGCCAGCCGGTTGGTTGTCTGTGGTCAGCGGTAAGCGGTCAGCTGTCTAGTGAAGTTCTAGGTTTCAGGTTCCAAGAAGTTTCTGGATTCTGTCTTCTGGTCTGTGGTCTGTGGTCAGGGTTCAGCGGATCTTCACCACATCGCAGGCATCCACCTCACAGGCGACCGCCTGCTGGATCAGATCGATCGATAGAATGAACCTGAATGCGCCTTTTTTCTCGACGAGAGTGCCCTGCAGTCCTCTCAGTGGACCTCGAACGATTTCCACTCGATTCCCCTTCACAATGTATGGATAGGGATCGTAGGGTAAAGTGCTGAAGACCAGCTGTTTGACGGCTTGGACTTCCGGTCCAGGGATTGAAACCGGCTCACCGTTGAACCCGATTATGCGAACCACCGAGGGAACCTTCAGAATATCCAGCCGCCGCTCCTGAATCGGGACATGGACGAACAGATAACCCGGGAACAAAGGGAACTGAACTTTCTTGAAGCGGTCCTTCCATTTGGAGATTACTTCATGCAGCGGCAAAAAGCACTCGATTTCCTTCTGCCACAACTGTTCTGCCACCACCTTCTCATGCCTGGACCTGGTAGTCACCGCATACCAGTTCACTTCAGATGCACTCATCACAAATCCTTTCGCCAGGCTGCGTCAAAATCCGTCAGAACAGGTTGTCTGTGTCGCCGGCACCTCCTGTTGCGCCCAGGGAACTCTCAATGGACTCAGGATCCTCTCCTGCTTCAAGCCTGTCTACAACCTCACTGAATTCCGGTCCCAGATCTTCGCCCATTTCATTCCCCATCTTTTTCATCATGCGAGCCATTGATTTTGGGTCGCTTTCATCGACGTCGCCCCATCCCGATGGATCGGCCAGGTTCTCCAGACGGCTCTCCTCCGAGCGCGGCATTGAAACCCTTGAGACGAGTTGCTCGAGCTTAGCACTACCACAGCGGCACAGGGTTCCATCGGCGTCGGAAATCCTCCAGAAAAAACGGGAAAAGTGCCTCCCGCATTTCTGGCATAAGTATTCGTAAACCGGCATACCCACAGGATTATAGGACGTTGACGTGCGTCTTGCAATTTTGCCACAATTTGAGTACTCATGTCTGACCGGGGAAAGGTTCTCACGAAAGCCACCATCACCCTTGCTTTGCTGTTTTTTCTCGCATATATAATGGATTTGGGAGAGCTGGTGGCTATTCTTCTCTCGGCTAATCCCATTCTGATCCTGTTGCGACCCTTGTACATGTTCTCAGCGTTTTACTCTCCGTCTTTCGATGGAGGACGATCCTCGTCAACTTCGACATCCACATCGACTTTTCACCCCTGGCCAAGATCACCTTTATCGGATTTTTTTTTAATCTGTTTTTGCCCTCAGGCATCGGTGGAGACTTCTTCCGGGCCTACTATCTGTCCAAACGAAAAGACCGAGGAATGTCGACCACGCTGACCACCACCGTTTTAGAGCGAAGTGCGGGTCTTTGCGCTTTGCTCGTTATCGGAACCCTTTTTGCCTCCCTCGAGAACATCAGCGTGGAAGGGATACCTTTACTTTATGTCTTTCTGGTCTTCATCACTTTGTATCTCCTGGGCAATCTGATGCTTTTTCATTCCTGGATGCACCGGAAAATCAGCTTCTTTTTGAGGAAAAGACACCTGCAACAGATCGAGGCTAAAATGGAGTTGGTTTATGGGGGATTGAGCAGGCTTCTGGGTAACAGGTCATCCATGATCATGGCCTTTCTCCTGTCCCTGCTCATCCAGCTTCTGGCCGTGGTAATAGTTTGGATCGCAGCACTGGCCATTGATATTCACGCTCCCTTTGGGATCTTTCTGATCTTTGTTCCTCTCATTAACCTGAGTATCATGGTCCCTTTGACCATCAACGGCATCGGTCTGCGCGAAAGTCTTTTCTATCTGCTTTTTTCGCAGATTGGGTTTCCCGTGGAAATGGCTGTAAGCCTGTCTCTGGTCACTTTCTTCGTCTATTTGCTGACTGCAATTCCCGGATCCATTCTGTACTCCCTCTATAAGAGGGAGGAACATCTGGACGAGATGGTAGCGAAGGCCGAGTCGTAGCCCGCACTTCTCAGACCCGCTCTGCTGCATCGGCGCAATGATCCGACCTGACTGCGTTGCACGACCCGCAAGCGGGTACCCCTCGGCCTCCTTTGTGCCTCGCTTCATAGATAGGGTGGTGTTTGTGGCGAGCGCGACGGCGTCGAGTTCGCGAAGCGACGACGACGAGATGTCTGTGTGCATCACGGAGGAGGAGGGACAAAGAAATCGATGCCGTCCCGCCGCCACCCTTCGGGCTGATGGGGGTTGCGGACGACCTCTGTGTCGCTTGTCGTCGCCGATGTCCCTGCATCGCCTTCTCCTTGCTCCTTGATCTCGCCTCGCAAGACCCATCAGCAAACACCACCATATCTATGAAACGAGGCACTCACGTACTCAAGTACATTTGCGGGGGCCTGGGGGCACCCGCTTGCGGGTCACGCGTGGCGCAACGCACTCAGGCCGGTCCTTTCGCCGCGCGCCACGAGTGGCTCGCGAAGACCTGGTGTGAGAAATGCGGGCTGGCGCGCTTCGCGCGCGTTCCAGGTTTCAAGTTCCAGCTTTCAAATTCAAGGCCTTTTCTCCTGACTCCTGCCTCCTGCCTCCTAAGTCCTTCTTTCGGTCTATTGAAGATTGACCGTGAAACTGGTAACTTGCAACTACTGACCAACGATGAGAAGGACTAAACTCACAAGAACAGCCATACTCATTTTGATCTCACTGACGAGCCTATCAGCGGTTCGCATCTCTCAGATTGACAAGCTCAAAGTAGGCAAAGCTCCCACCTATGCCGCCCTCAGCCCGGATGGCCGTTGGCTCTTTGTCACCAACTTCGCATCCGATGAGATCTCGGTGATCGACACGGCGGACAGGAGCAAGAAAGAGGACTTCTACGCCGGCCACGAACCCGTCGGTATCGCAGTCGCTCCGGTTGTGGACAAGATCTTTGTCACCAATCTGGCAGGCGGGCTGGTCAAGGTGATTGACATCAACACTTATGAGATTCTGGACGACATTAAGGTGGGAGAAATGCCCAGCAATATAGCGATCTCCCCCAATGGCTCTCAGGCTTTTGTCACCAATTTCGGTAGGGGGGCGATCGGCAGAATCGACGTCATCGACACATCCAGTCACCGCGTCCTGGGAGAGATAATCGTCGGTGTGCGACCACTGGCAGCCGTGGTCTCAGCGCTGGGCGACCTTCTTTTTGTGGCATGCGGCGGTTCCAATGACCTCTACATCATCGAAACGGCCAGTCGCAAAGTGATCAAGCAATTGCCGGTTGGGCTGGGTCCTGATGCCCTGGCCCTTTCACCCGACGGAAACACTTTATACGTCTCCAACAGTAGATCAGACGATATTTCCGTGGTGGACTTGATCGATCTGAAGGAAGTTCGGCGTGTCAGCGTCGGCTCCAAGCCATTTTCAATCGCCGTGAGCCAAGATGGGTTGATCTTTGTGGTGGAGACGGGAGACAACATGCTCTCTGTGTATTCAGCCGACTTTGAGAAGATCACCAGCGTCAAGGTCGGCAAGCATCCAATTGATATTAAACTCTCACCCGATGATCGTTTCGCATACATCACCGCCGAAAAGGACAACCGAGTCTTCGTCTACGAGATCCAGTAGCAGCTGACAGCTAACAGCTGACAGCTGCTGACCCACTGACACCTGCTGACCCACTGACAGCTGACACCTGACAGCTGACAACAGAGCGGCGGAGAACCTGAAGCCTGGAACTTGAAACCTGGAAGGCACGCGAAGCGCGCTGGAGGCGGGAGCTACTTTCCTCCTCGTCGCATAGTGCATGCTGTAACGGTATTTTTCATGAGATGAGCGATGGTCAGGGGACCGACGCCGCCCGGGACTGGAGTCACGGCCTTGGCCACACCAATGGGGTCGCGAGGATGAACATCGCCCACCAGGGTATAACCCTTCGCTTGAATTCGGGCGATTCTCTCCGAGTCTTTCCCAAAGAGGCGTATGCCTTCCTCTACGCTTTCAACGCGGTTTGTTCCCACGTCGATGATGACGACTCCCTCTTTGAGGTAGTCTCGAGTCAGTAGGGCGGGCTGTCCAACGGCTGCCACCAGGATGTCTGCCCGGCGACACACAGCGGGCAAGTCGCGGGTGCGGGAGTGACAAAGCGTGACGGTTGCATGCTGGTGAAGCAGCAAAAATGCTAAGGGTTTGCCGACGAGGTTGCTGCGTCCCACCACGACTGCTTCCGCTCCTTTCAGTATGACACCCTCTCTTTTCAGCAAATACATGATTCCCATTGGGGTACAGGGTGCAAGGCCCACTTTTCCGGAGACAAGATGGCCAACATTCTGGGGATGGAATCCGTCCACATCTTTGTCGGGGCGGACCGCCAGGAGGATTCGTTCCTCATCGATCTGATCGGGCAAGGGAAGTTGGACAAGAATCGCATCAATCTCATCGGCCTGGTTGAGTCGATCGATGACCTGGAGTAGTTCCTCCGTCGTGGTTTGGCTGGAAAGCTGGATGGCTTCAGAATGCATGCCCAGCTCTTTACAGGTGCGGGTCTTGCTGCGCACGTACAGCTGAGAGGCCGGATTTGCACCTACCAGGACAGTGGCCAAGCCGGGTACCAGGTTCTCCTGGGCAAGCTTTTGAATCTCTGCTGCAACTTCCTCTTTGATCGCCTGGGCAACTTCTTTACCATCCAGAATCCGAGTCTTCATAGGAGGGCTGATGTTAGCAACACAGCACACAGCACACAACAGACAGGAGGAGTCTATTGTCTTTCGTCAGCTGTCAGCTGTCAGCTGTCAGTTGTCAGGGTTTCTACGGATACATCCGAGAGAGCATCCGGGGGAAGGCGATCGTTTCACGTACGTGGTCGATACCGCAAATCCAGGCTACTACGCGCTCCACTCCCATTCCGAAACCGGAATGAGGCACGCTTCCATACTTGCGTAGGTCGAGATACCACTGGAAGGCTTCCATAGGGAGATTGTGCTCCTGGATGCGCTCAACCAAAAGGTCATAGTCGTGGATGCGCTGGCTGCCGCCGATAATTTCTCCATAGCCTTCCGGTGCCAGAATGTCCATGCACAGTGCCAGTTCTGGATCTTTTGAATCGGGCTGCATGTAAAAGGCTTTGATTGTTTTGGGGTAGCGATGGACGATGACCGGTCGGTCAAAGTGAGCAGAGACGATGGTCTCATCGGTTCCGCCGAAATCGGAGCCTCTTGGCGTCTGTGTTCCCTCCTTTTCGAGAATGTCGAAAGCGTCGTGGTAGCTGATTCGCGGAAAGGGAGCCCGCACTGCTTCCAGCAAAGTAAAGTCGCGTTCCAGGGCTTTCAACTCTTCTCTTCTTTCAGTGAGCACTCGCTCAACGATGGTGCAAAGGTACTCTTCGGCCAGGTTCATGATGTCGTCCAGGTCGGCAAATGCAACCTCCGGTTCGATCATCCAGAACTCCATCAGGTGGCGGCGAGTTTTCGACTTTTCCGCCCGGAAGGTGGGGCCAAAGCAGTAGGTCTTTCCCACCGACATGCAGGCTGCTTCGTTGTAAAGCTGTCCGCTCTGTGTCAGATAAGCCGTCTCGTCAAAGTAGTCTATTTTGAACAGGGTGGTTGTCCCTTCACAGGCCGCTGGAGTGATGATGGGTGTGTCGACCAGGATAAAACCACGGTCATCCAGGAAATCCCGGCAGGCTTTGATGATTTCGCTGCGGACTCGCATGATCGAATGCTGCCGCGAGGAGCGCAGCCACAGGTGGCGGTTGTCCATCAAAAAGGAAGTCCCATGCTCTTTTGGCGTAATGGGATAGGTCTCCGCCACTTGCATAGCCTCCAGATGGCTGACATCCATCTCGAAGCCCCCCACAGCGCGCTCTTCCTGTTTGATCTTACCTGTAACGACGAGAGAGGATTCCTGAGTGAGCGTATCGGTGGCTTGAAACACCTCGGGCGAGACGTTTTTCTGAAACACTACTGCCTGGATCATTCCCGTGCCGTCTCGGATCATCAGAAAGCGGAGTTTCCCTTTGTCGGTCTTGTTGTAGAGCCAACCTTTTAATGTGACTTCCTTCTCCACGTGGTCAGCGATATCTTCGATATAAACGTGAGTCATGATTTTTTACGGGGGGGCAGATCCCCCTCAACGATACTTTGAATATAAGGAAATTCAGGAACAGCTTGCAAGGAAAGGAGCGATCGGTGCAGCGAACCTGGCACGTACTGCTGGTAGAGAAAATTGTCTCGTGTCACGATCTGGAAGCCATAGGTCCCCAGAGCCTTGAGCAAGCGTTGAATGCACATAAGGTGAAACTGGCGCATGAAATCCTCCCCTGTTTGGGAGAGGGATGCTCGATCCAGGTAGTAATCTCGGTACTCGTTCACTTCCTGGGTGTCCAATTGGATGGAGTCTTTCAGGAGCGATACTAAATCATAGGAGGCGGGGCCCTGGCGTGCATCCTGGAAGTCGGTAATGTAGATTTTGCCGTCTTTCAACATCAGGTTGCGGACGTGATAGTCGCGGTGGCAGAGAAAGCGAGAGGAACCAGCCAGTTCTGTCGCCAGTCTTGTGAACTCATCCATTAAATTCTTTGTCTCCGCCGTTTTCAGTCCTTTATAGCCTCTCAGGTAATGACACTCAAAAAAGAGGAGTTCCGAGTTCAACTTCTCCTGGTCGAAGGCCAGCACAGAGGCCTCAATTTTCGGCTGCAATGCCCTGGTGCCTTCCTTTTGGATGGTGACAATGTAGTCGATGGCCTGGCGCAGGAGAACCCTGCGTTCCTGCTTAGCAGCGGTCAGGAGCCGGACCTGAAGCGATTCGTTTCCCAGGTCTTCCTGAAGGACGATGCCCAGTTCCGCATCCAGAGTGATGATTTTCGGGACCGGAAGCCCGATATCACTCAGGAGATGGTAGACCTGCCGATAGTTGAAGCGGTCCGGGTCAAAGGGCTCTGGGTAGGCGGCTAGGACAAAAGACTGTCCAGACTTGCTCATGTATCGGAAATATTGGCGCGTTGAGGCGTCGCCGGAGAGCTTGCTGACATGGTGATGGTTGGGTCCGGTAGGAAATTCTTGCTCGATGAACTCCATCAGGCGCTGCTGACTTGAGGGGAATCTAGTGCCTCGGATCATAAATACGGTAACCTTTGTGGCGCGGGCGACGGCGTTGAGTTCGCGAAGCGACGACGATGCGATGCCAGTGTGTATCGTAGAGGAGGAGCAACAAAGAAATCAACGCCGTCCCGTCGCCACCCTTCGGGCTAATGGGGGTTGCGGGCGATCTCTGCGTCCCTCGTCGTCGTCGATGTCCCTGCATCGCCTCCTCCTCGCTCCTTGACCTCGCCTCGCAAGACCCATCAGCAAAGGCTGCCGTATTTATGAACCGAGGCACTTGTTCATAACGGCCAGATCAGATAGTTATCAACCCGTTGTGCGGTCTGCCTGTCCTGAGTATTCTCGAGCAGGGGAGTGACTATGACTTTCTCCAGATGAGTGTCTGGCCCCAGCGTAACTCCTTCCGTGACTATAGCATCGCTGAGAGACGAATTTCGGCCCACTCTCACTTGGTCCCAGAGGATTGAGTTTTTCAGAATGCTCCCACTATCCACTTGGACGGAGTGGGGGGCCACCACGCCCTGACAAGGAGAGCTAATCTCACCTTCAATCAGGTTTTCTAATCCTCTTCTTTGAAGGACTTCCAGTGATTTCGACAGATAGTTTTCGGGAGTGCTGCATTCACACCAGTAGGCTTCGCTCACAAAACCCCTCACGCCATAGCCACCCTCGATCAGGCGGGGATAGAGATCGTTGACAGTCTCGGAGGGACCTTCGGGAATGAAATCTAAAATCTCCGGAGCGAGGATGTGAACTCCGGTGAAGACGTAGGGCTGGTGGAAGTGGGTCCCCTTCTCTCCGGGTCCGAATCCGGTGATGTTGTTCTGTTTATCCAGGAAAACGGGATTGTAGGGATCTCCCTCTGAGTATGGGACCAGGAGCAGAGTAACGATGGATTCCATTTCGTGGTGGAAGCGGATGGCGCGCTCCAGATCCTGTTCAAAGTAGATTTTTCCGCTGCAGACCACGAAGGTGTCACCAGCCAGGAAGTCACGAACCTGGCCGATAGCGCCCGCCGTTCCCAGCATCTCTTCCTCGTGGGAGAAAAGGATTTGAGGTGTCTCCTGACCTTCGCTCGTCATGGTGTTGATCGCAGCTCGAATGGAGTTCGGTAGATGGTGCGAATTAATCACTATTTCTGTGAGCTGGGCACGCATCAAAAGTTCCGATGAATATTGGATCAGAGGGCGGTTGAGGAAGGGAACGGCCGCTTTTGCACGAAACACGCTCAGAGGGTGGAGCCGCTTTCCTAAGCCGGCTGCCAGGATCATGCCGCGCATGGTTTCAGATTTCAGGTGGCAGGTTGCAGGTTCCAGGTTTCAAGTTTCAAGTTCCAGGTTCGAAGAATCCTTTTCCTCCTGACTCCTGTCTTCTGACTCCTGCCTCCTCTCCCCTGCCTTTCCTTCCAGATACATCTCCACATAGTTCTTTTTGATGAACAAATCAGGAGTCCATCCGAGCTTGGCAGCCAGGGACTCAATGTCTGCTGGAGATCCTTCAAGTTCCGCGAAGGTTCCAACCGGAGTTTCGTCCAGGCAGATATGGACTTGACGCTGATCCAAAGACAGCCTGAAAATCTCGCGGAACTTCGAGTATTCAAAGCAGATGCTCATACCCAGGCCTTCCAGAACCTTTGTCAGTGTCTTGGCGTCCTGGACGTTGCTCTCCAGCTCTTCCCGTTTTTTGAAACGAGGATCATCCTTGAGCTCTCCTTTGAAGGTTAGAGTGGTTGTGTCTCCGTAGATACGAAGACGCACGGCACAGCCGCACGTCACCAGGTTCCCATCGGGAAAATCAAAGAGACGGTTTTCCTCTTTTTTCCGGGGTGAGAGGCAGCGAGCCCCCAATTCAGTGAGGCGAGTGCGAATAGGGTCAAGATCCTCCTGTGAGATGCGGATTTTGACCTCAGTCTCCAGTGCCATCGATCACTCTCTGATGTCTATTGTCAGCAGTTTGTTGCCGATTGCCTATTGCCCTATTGCCTATTGTCAGCTGCCAGTTGTCAGCTGTTATCTGCTCTCAATATAGCAGATATTTTTGACGGACTTCCCGAAACTTTTGAAGCTCATCCCTCCAGGAATGCTCGATTTCCTGCAGGCTGGCCTCTGCTTCCATCTGCTTTCGGATCTTGTCGGTACCGCAAAGAATGTCAAATGGAAGCTTTTTGTCTTCGTACTCGAAAGGTGGGTTCTTCCATTTGAATTGCTCTTCACCCAGTTCTCGATAGACCTTTAACAGGGCCAGACCCGTGCGGAAGGGCCGGAATGCTCTTCGATCCTGAACGTGAATCTGGATTCCTCCAATCATCTGAGTAGACCATTTGTGGAAAGTTGGCGTGAAGTAAATGGGGCGAAAAACAGCTCCCGGGAGGTCCATTGCCCCTAATTGCCCGATCATCTCAAGGGGTTGGATCCAGGGTGCTCCGCTGAATTCAAATGGTCGAGTTGTTCCTCTCCCTTCGGAAATATTGGTGCCTTCAAGCAGGCACATACCGGGATAGACGATTGCCGTATCCACCGTGGGAATATTGGGCGAAGGAAGCACCCAGGGGAGTCCAGTATCTTCGAAAAACATCTCTCTTTTCCAGCCGCCCATTTTGACCACTTCCAGCTCACAATGAATACGAAACTCTTTGTTGAAATAGAGCGCCAATTCTCCCACGGTCATCCCGTGCCGGATGGCCAAAGGATACAGTCCGACAAATGAGCTGAAGTTTGGATCTAGGACGGTTCCTTCCACCTCGATCCCGTTAATCGGATTGGGGCGATCCAGAACAATAAAGGATTTGCCCTGTTGCTGGCAGGCCTTCATGGCCAGGGCCATGGTGTAAACAAAGGTGTAGTAGCGGGCGCCGGTATCCTGAAGATCGAAGATCACCACATCGACATCCGCCAGCATCTTCCGGGTGGGACTCCTGGTCTTGCTGTAGAGACTGTAGACAGGAAGCTGGGTTGGGGGGTCGCGGTAGTCTTCCCATTCAATCATATTGTCCTGGGTTTCTCCCCGGATGCCGTGTTGAGGTCCCATAACCGTGGTCAGGTTTATGTCGGCGTGACTGAAAAAGAGATCCAGCGTGTGTTCCAATTGGGAATCGATTGAGCTGGGGTTGACGATGATGCCAATCCGTTTGCCTTGGATCAGATCTATCTGCTGTTGGAGGAGAACTTCCAGGCCTGGTTTAACGACCATCTCTTGGAAGCTTTTCGTGACCATCTGTCGGGTAGAACTCCAGGGGTCTGGCATTGGAGGTCAGACCCAATTCTGCGGCTGCATCGAAGAAAGCCTGCAAACCACGCAGATTGGCCTGATCCAGAGAGTAATTCAGATTTTCCAAGATGTATGTGCGGATTTCTGCGGCCTCGACCCCGAGCTTCCGCGAATAAAGAGTAGCGATTGAATCGACTTCTCTCAGTCCTTGCTCCCTGGATGAATAGAAAACTTGCGCTTGCTCTCCAAGATCGGCTCCTGATCGGACAGCCCAGAACGCGAACACGAAGGGTAGCCCGGTAAAGCGATTCCATTCGCCTGCCAGATCGTAAACATGTAAAGAATCCCGGCAGACTTTCAGTGCCGGGTTCCCAATGATCAAGGCGGCGTCGTGGAGTTCAAGCATTCTTTCCGGGTCGGGAGGCTCTTGATGGTAAGTGACAGAATGCCGACCGTAGAATTTATGGAGAACAATCTTGAGAAGAGCTACTGAGGTGCGGCTTGAGCTGTCGACCGCAACGCTGGAGACTTTCCTCAGGGGTTTCTTGCTGACAAATAAGACACTCTTGGACTCCCTTTTGGAGGCGATGGCGATGTCGGGAAGGACCGTCAAACCGGGGATCCTTTGATATTCGATCACCGGGATCAATCCGACATCGGCTTCTCCGCTGGACAGGCGCTCGGCGCACTGCGAAGGAACGTCAAAGAGTATGTCAAAGGTGTCCTGGTAGGGCCCATTCAGAAAGCCCCATCCCAGGGGTACGGAATTGAGATACTCGATGAAGGAGACTTTGAGCTTCATGAGGAAATAGCAGGGGGATGATATCAGATAACAAACAACTGACAACTGACAACTGACAACTGACAGCTGACAGCCGACAGGAGAAAGGAATCAGTCCTCAGTCCTGTGGTCTGCGGAAAAGCTTCGCAGATTTTCCAACTGAAACGTATTAGATAATGAAATGAAAGAGGAAACGTATCACTGTCTCGCACTGAGCCTGATCCCCGGGTTGGGTACCAGGCGGCTTAACTCGCTCATCCAGGCTTGCGGATCACCGTCAGAATTGCTCAGGCTTTCGCCTGCCCGACTGGCTGGGTTTCAACTCGCTGAGGAAACCAAGGCCTTTATCTCCAAAGGTTGTGCCCTGCGAGCTGGGGAAAAGGTTCTTCAGCAGGCCCGCGAGAAGGGAATCTGTATTTTATCGATTTTCGATGACCTATACCCCCACCGACTGAAGCAAATTTTCGATCCTCCTCTGGTTCTCTACTGTCTTGGGAACCTTGCGCTTCTGTGCCGTCCCTCCATTGCTGTGGTGGGCTCACGTCGCTGTTCAGTGTATGGGAAAGAGATAACTCAAAAAATTACCCGTGAGCTCTCGTCAGTGGGACTTTGCATTGTCAGTGGTCTGGCCCGGGGAATTGATTCCCTAGCCCACATTGGAGCTCTTGAGAGTGGTGGGACAACCGTAGCTGTCCTGGGAAATGGAGTTGACGTCATCTATCCTCGAGAGAACCGCCGTTTGTACCGACGGGTCTGCGAAGGCGGATGCGTCATCAGCGAATTTCTCTGCGGCACTTTTCCGGCACCTCAAAACTTCCCCATTCGCAACCGAGTTATCAGTGGGTTATGCTACGGTACGCTCATTACTGAGGCATCGGAGTTTTCTGGTTCATTGATCACGGCCCGGCTGGCGTTGGAACAGAATCGTGAGCTGTGGGCGGTCCCCGGAAACATCACCAGTTTGGGAAGCTATGGTCCCAACTACCTGATCAAACAGGGTGCCAAGATCGTTCTCGACATCCAGGATGTCCTGGAGGAATTGCCACCCTACGTTTTAGATTTGCTGACTCAGCAGGCAACTCCGTCTCCCCCATATCGGGTGGAGTCGCTGACCCGAGCTGAAGAGAAAGTCGTGAAACTTTTAGCGCCGGATACATCCATGCACTTCGATCAGCTTCTGAAAATCTCCACGCTCAGGCTCTCTCAGTTGAACGAGGTGTTGTTGCAACTGGAGATGAAAGGACTCATTCGTCAATTGCCGGGACGCCAATTCAGCCGGAAAATCTGTTAGATTGTAATTTGCGACTTGTGAATGGTGAATTCAGGTGGTCTATTGTTTATTGTCAGTTGTCAGCTGCCATCTGTCAGCTGTCTCCCTCAGCCGTCCTGAACAATAGGGTATATTAAATCGAGTGACAGAAAAGGTGAGGTGAAAGAAAAGGCCAATGCCCAAAGCGATGGTGATCGTAGAATCGCCAGCCAAAGCGAAAACGATTGAGCGGTACCTGGGAAAGAGCTATTCGGTGCTGGCCTCGTTGGGCCACATCAAGGATCTCCCGAAAACAAGCCTGGGTGTGGACATCAAAAATGATTTTCGTCCCACCTACCAGGTTATTTCCGGAAAGTCGAAGATTGTTCATGACCTGAGAAAGGCAGCCGAAAAGGTAACAGAAATTTACCTGGCAACTGATCCCGATCGTGAAGGAGAAGCTATTTGCCAACACCTGGCT
>JAPUKI010000083.1 GCA_027295745.1 Acidobacteriota bacterium | reverse complement strand
CCTGTCATCGTGGCGCCAGCGGCACTTCGTCACGAAAACCTATGGATCACTCCGGCTAGGAAAGGAAATGTGGGGACGGGGAGATGGAGAGTTCGGTGAGAGAGTTCGGGGGATGTGGGGGAAATGTGGGGACAGACAACCCGTTTACCTCATTTTAGAAATGAGGTAAACGGGTAGTCTGTCCCCACATTTCCCTACCGAACTCTTCCCCTCATCTCCACCTGTCCCACTGTTTTCTTGCGGTTAAGGAACGAACAACTCGACTTCGACTCGGCGGTTATCCCTCCGGCCCTGGGGGGTCTGGTTATCAGAGATGGGTGAGGTCTCGCCGGCACTTTGGGTTTCGATCCGGCTGGCGGCGATGTTTTGCTCATTCACCAGATAAGCCTGCACTCCTTCTGCCCGGCGCAGGCCGGCCCGTTCATTGACTTCCTCGCTCCCTTGATCGTCTGTGTGCCCGGTCAGTATAGCCCTCAGTTGCGGATTCTGCCGCATCTTGAGGGCAATCTCATCCAACTGGGCTTTGGCCTGGTTATCGGGGCGAACCGCTTCGATCTGCATGACAATCTTTTCGCTCACCGCGAACGATTGGGTGGCGCTGGCGCTGGCGCCGCGATCATCTTGAACTGTTACGGCAACACTGTGCCTGCCTCCTGAAAGTCCAGTGGTATTGATCTGCATCCGAGAGGAAGTACCGGCACGAGGCTGACCGTCCACAGTCCAGGCGTAGGTCAGTGGATCACCTTCCGGATCCCTGGCTTGCGCGACTGCGGCTACAGTGTCTCCTGCATAAACGTCAGTTTTGTCAAGGGTTAACGTCACAGTCGGACCTGTATTGGGCCTGGGATCAATGGTAACGTTGAAGTCGCAATCGGCAGCCATTCCGTCCGAATCCGTCACCCTTACGTTGACTGTGTGAGCTCCAACTGGACGGTTTACCGTTCCAAAGTCAAAGCTTGACTGGTTGTTGGTTACTGCCCGACCATCTACCGTCCAGGTATAACTGAGGGTGTCATTATTAGGATCGGAGGCACGGGCCTGTATGCGCCTGGACTGGCCTTCAGTGACGATGATATTAGAAGGCTCACAGGCTATGGTTGGGGCCATTGAGTTTTTCCCAACCATCACATCTATTTCACAGGTAGCCGCGTGCAGCTTTTCGTCGGTCACCTCAAGGCTAATGGTGTAGGTTCCTTGGGGTAGTGAAGTCGAATCGAAGACAGCCGATCCATTTTGAGCTACCAGGCTCCCCTGGGTAACGCTCCAGGCGAAGGTCAGTTGGTCGTTTCTATCAGGATCTGTCGCATTGGACTGTATCGTGGTCGACTCTCCTTCGACCAGGGTGCTCTGCTCCACGACGCAATTGAGTATAGGAGGCTTATTTGCACAGCCTCCAGCCGCTAACAAAAACACCAGACTAGCGAGTAGCAGGGGGAATCTTGGTTCAGGCATTTTCTTGTCTCCTCTCAGAGAATGAGCTTAAAAGTAACACAGATCTGGATTATACACTTAGAAGGTCGTTCTTTGTAAACCGCGTTTGGTAGTTTTTCCCCAATATGGTCTGTCGACCAATGACTGATTCAAGAGGCTCGCACACTGCTTCCGCAAGCAATAGTAGCAGTTTCTTGCCTGTGAAGAAACTGTTTTCTTGTCCAGAGCGTTCATTCGTCAGCTGACCACAGACCGCTGACAACGAGGGTAGCGAGTTCTCTCTTGCAGTCCTGGGCTGGAAGTCGATACCATGAGTAATATCCATGAAATGGAAGTCGATTCTTGGGTCTGTTGGGGCAGGATTCCTAGGCTTGGTTCTCTTGGTGGCTGCCGGGGCCAAGGCGATGGAACCTGGAGCGTTTGCTGAGCAAATCCGGCTGGAGGAGTTGGACTTTCTCTTTTCGGTTCGAACCGTCACGCTGATTGCTCTGGCTCTGGAGGTAGGCCTGGGAATAGTCTTAATTCTGGGAGTCCGTAGACTTTGGGTACTGTTTCCTACCACTCTACTGGTGAGCTTTTTCCTGTTTCTCACCGGCCGCAATTATTGGCTGGTCCTGAATGGACTGCGGGATGAGGATGCTGCCTGCGGTTGTTTTGGCAGCCTGATTGATCGTACTCCAGGGGAGGCCTTTTGGCAGGATTTGCTTCTGTTACTGATTCCTCTTTCGTTGGCTTACTTGGGCCGTCAGGCACAGGCTCGACACTTGCCCTGGCGCCGCTTGGCTGTAGCCGTTGTCATGGTCATTGGCGTCATTGTCTACGTTGGAGGGAATCCCGACCTCCGCTTTGTGGAGATTGCCGCCGAAATTGGCGGAGAAAGCGTCCAGGAGCGCTTTGTCGAGACCCGCGAGTACCTGCTGGTCCTGGAAGGTTCGGAAGTCCCGGATGCAGAGATATTCCATTCCGAGGAATCGGTGAGCTTTCTTGTTTTAAGTCAGCAAATCCCTGATTCAACCGTGTTGAGACTCAAAACCGCAGCAGTGGAAACAATAGCTGGGGACATGATTTCCCGAGGAGCGGACGGCACCATCACCCTTTCACCGGATGTTGTCTTCCACGGGGAGGGACAATTTGAGGTGGGTTCAGATGGAATTTCTTTTACCGTGGAGGGTATCCACCTCCTCCTGAAGAGCAGCCAGTAGGGGACCACCGCCGGCCTAAGGCCGTCGGAAATTCAAGATTCCAAATCCCAAATCCCAAACAAATTCAAAATCCGGATCTGCACTCAGTCCTCAGTCCTCCTGCCTCCTGCCTCCTGCTTCCTGCTTCCTGTGATACAGTCCGATGAGTTATGCCCTCAAGGGAAAAACACGCCAACCGTCTGATCCATGAGAGCAGTCCTTATCTTCTCCAGCATGCCCACAACCCGGTTGATTGGTTTGCCTGGGGCGAAGAAGCTCTCAGCGCGGCACGGGAACAAGACAAACCCATTTTCCTGAGCATTGGATATTCGGCCTGCCATTGGTGCCACGTCATGGAGGATCAATCCTTTGAGGATGAAGAAATTGCCGCACTGATGAATGAAAACTTCATCAACATCAAGGTGGACCGGGAAGAGCGCCCTGATTTGGATGCCATCTACATGAACTTTGTCCAGATGACCACTGGAAGCGGGGGATGGCCCTTGACCGTCTTTCTCAGCCCCGACCAGGTGCCTTTCTACGGGGGTACATATTTCCCTCCGGAGGACTCTTATGGGCGTCCCGGATTTAAGAGTGTGTTGAGAAGCATCGCTGAAACCTATCGAACTCGTGGTGGGGAACTGGAGAAGAACCGGGAAGAGATTGTTCAAAGATTGAAGCAGGTGTCCCGGTGGGAAACCAGTGCCGGGCAACTGGAGGAAGGGCTGCTGGAAGATGCGTACACCACGGTACTCCCTCAGTTCGACAAGGAGCACGGTGGCTTTGGAGGCGCTCCCAAATTTCCCAGCGCTATGGTTCTGGGTTTTTTGCTTCGATACTACCAGCGTACGGGCAACGGGACCGCCCTTGAGATGGTCAAGCTCAGCCTGGACGAGATGGCTCGCGGTGGAATCTACGATCAGTTAGGCGGGGGCTTTCACCGCTACGCTGTGGACGAGCGTTGGTTGGTCCCTCACTTCGAAAAGATGCTGTATGACAATGCTCTGCTGTCGCGACTCTACCTGGAAGCCTATCAGGTCACCGGCGATTCTTATTACCGTGAAATTGTGGAGGAGACTCTGGGATACGTCGAGCGCGAAATGATAGACCCCGGCGGGGGTTTTTACTCATCCCAGGACGCTGACAGTGAGGGGGAAGAAGGAAAGTTCTATGTGTGGACTCCTGCCCAGGTGGAAGAGGTCTTGGGCCGGGAAGATTCCAAAATCTTCAACGACTACTTTGATGTGACCGGCTCTGGAAACTTTGAAGGAAAAAATATTTTGCACCACCGCATGGACCTTGGCGACTTGAGCAAATCTTTGGGCAGGTCTGTCAAGGACCTGAATCGCCTTCTGCTTGAGGCTCGCCGAAAGCTCCTCAAGGTGCGCGGAGAGCGAGTCAAACCGAGACTGGATGACAAAGTCCTGACTGCCTGGAATGGGATGATGCTTACCACTTTTGCAGAGGCAGCCTTTGTATTGAACGATCGTAAGTTTCTGGAAATCGCTCTGAGAAACGCAGAGTTTCTGGCCTCAGAAATGCTGAGAGAGGGACGGATACTCCGCTGTTGGAGGAATGGAAAAGCACATCTCAACGGGTATCTGGAAGACTACGCCCTGGTGATTGAAGGATGGCTGGCGACATACCAGCTGACCGGGCAGATTCGTTGGCTAGAGCATGCTGCTCGTCTGATGGAGCGACAAGTTGAGCTCTTTCA
>JAPUKI010000082.1 GCA_027295745.1 Acidobacteriota bacterium | reverse complement strand
GCCACCAGCCATGACCACAACCATCAGAGAAATGGCTTCTCCTGGAGAAATCGTACCAGCTGCCAGGGGCCGCCACTTCTTTTTCTGATGGCGGCGGTCGCGATCTCGATCCCCTAGATCGTTTAGGATATAAACGCTGCTGGCCACAAACGCGAAAGCGCTTGCAGCCATTAAAACCCGAAGCGTTAAAACTGGATCATTCCAGCCTCTCACAAACAAAAATCCTGTCAGCACAAAAGCGCTCTTGATCCACTGATGAGGTCGGAGGAGGCGAATCATTTCCTTACTCAAGTTCTCGATCCGTACCCATAGCGGCTCAAAGCTTGAGGCGTTTGAAGACTGATTCTGGAATCATCCGAATCACCAGCATTATGATTCGCCAGAAGCGCGGAACATAGTAGATTCCGGACGGCTTTTGCAGTGTTCTCCAGGCTAACTTCGCCACTTGCGCAGGAGAGGCCACCAGGAACAAACCGCTCTGTCCATAGGTCATCTCTGTATCCACAAAACCCAACTTCAAGGTAATGACTTTCACGCCCTGACTCTCGAGGCGATTCCGGAGGCCATCAAGATACAGACTTAGTCCTCCTTTGGCCGCACCATAGACATAATTACTCTGACGGCCTCGCTCTCCTGCCACTGAGGATAGACCCATGATAAATCCATCTCCCTGCTCTTCCAGGATATTCGCCAGGGGTGCCAATAGGGAGATCGCCGCGCTGAGATTGATGTTGATAATTTTCCGGGCCGCCGCCGGGTCGGTACTCTCTCTTGGCTGCTCTCCCAGGTACCCAATAGCAAAAACGACGCCATGAATTTCCTCGAGTGTGCCAATGGCGTTCTCGAGAAACTTCTCATGAGCGGCAAAATCCTCAGCATCCACCCTCCCGCAGTGCACACTGATGCCGTAGCGGATTCCGAGATCGGCAGCCATGTGCTCCAGCTCCGACAAGTCACGACCGCCTAGAAAGAGCTTGGCTCCCTCTCGAGCAAACACCGAAGCCATGGCTCGCGCAATGCTGGAGGTGGCACCCAGAATCAAGACATGTTTCAATCCTCTACTCCGGTAATTCGCAATCTCCTGGAAAGGTCTGAGGAAAACAGGTTCTGTGGGTCGACCTCTGTTTTTATGCGCTGCCACTGGCGAAAACGTGGATACATTGCTCGAAAGGCCTCAGCCGATAGGCAGGCATCCTTTGCCAGATAGACACGTCCGCCCTGATCTATGACCCACTGGTCCAACTCCTGAAGCAGACTCAACAACTGACCGCCGAGCATGGGCATATCCAGCGCCAAGGTGTAACCAGACATGGGAAAGGAGAGTGATCCGGTTTCAGCTCCAAATCGCTTCAGCACAACCAGAAAAAGGGGAAGCTTCGCTTGGCGGAGACGACTGAGAACTTCTACCAGAGCGGCACGGCTGGTCTCGGGAGGAAAAACGCACTGGTACTGGATGAATCCACGTTTACCGTACATACGGTTCCACTTGCGCAGGGAATCCAATGGGTAAAAAAAGCGATCGTAATCGATCACACGGTTCACCGGCTTCTGGCCAAGACGCCGATAGTAAAGGCTGTTAAAGGCTCGCATCGAAAACCGATTCAAAACGAGGTCAGGAAATTGGGGAGGAACAGTCAGGGAAAGACGAGGGACAAGCTCCAGCGGCTGTGTGGCTTGCTCCCTGGAAAGATCATCAACGACTGCGTGATTCCCACGAATGAGAACACTGCGACCCAGAGAACGCCCACCAGCCAGGCCGTCCACCCAGGCCACTGAGTAGGTATAGTCTTGATCCTCCTCTTCAAGCAAGCGCATGGTTTCATCCAGGTCGGGGGTGCGCTGATATTGGACGCTAATGAAGGCTGTCTCAAGGGGACGTAACTTTAAGCTGACGCTGAGAATCATTCCCGTGAGTCCCATACCACCCACGGTTGCCCAAAAAAGATCGGGGTTTTCGTCTCTGGAAACACGAGTCTGCTGACCATTGGCCAGCAGTAGCTCCAAGTCGAGAACAAAGTTGGAGAGGGACCCGTCCTGGTGATGATTCTTGCCGTGAACATCGCAGGCAACTGCGCCCCCGATGGTGACAAACTTGGTGCCGGGAGTGACGGGTAGAAACCATCCCCGGGGTACGAAGACTTTCAGGATCTCCTCTAGCGTCACTCCGGCTTCACAGCTCAACACGCCGGTGTCTTGCTCAAAGCTCAGGAAGCGATTGATCCGCTGGGTCAGGACAACACCACGATCTCGGTTCAGAGCAGCATCGCCGTAGCTTCTTCCCAAACCACGTCCAATGTACGAAGTCTCCTGTCGACTCTGAAGAACAGCTGCAATGGCACTCACTGTCTCCGGTCGATAGATGTGGCCGCGGCTACCCCGAAAACATCCCCAGCCGCTGAGTTCTTTGTCGACAAACTTGTCCATGGGAGAGGGCGGCCCTGATTCTATCAAACTCCCTACGACTGTTTGCGCACCTCTCGAACACAAAGTGCTCCCTTGTTGTGCTTCAATTATTTCATCCAGCGGCTGCAATCATTGGGCTGAAGGTAATCCTGCAGATCCACCTCTTGAAATCTTGCTCTCTCAAAAAGCGGGAAGTCCCTCCCCCCTTTCAGAGTCTTGTATTTCCAGGGAACGGTGGCATCGATAATCATCTTTGCCTTGCCTACGAAACCTCCCTCCTCCAGCTCCCGGACCCCGGCAATGGGATTATTTCCT
>JAPUKI010000081.1 GCA_027295745.1 Acidobacteriota bacterium | reverse complement strand
AACCTGGAACTCCTTCAATCCCTAGAAAGAGTGTTCTGTACAGAGGCGGTGGGAGCCACTTTTGCTCTGCAGTGCTTCAACCTTGGGTTGGCCGGGGGCGAGGAAGTCAAGGGAGACTAGATGCGGAAGGTGATATCACTGTTGGTTGAAAACAAAGCTGGCGTGCTGTCGCGCGTGGTGGGGCTCTTCAGCCAGCGTGGTTTCAATATTGCGAGCTTGAACGTGGCTCCAACACTGGATCCCTCGACTTCCCGGATCACACTGACCACAATGACCGATGAACGCGGAATCGAACAGGTCGTGAAACAATTGAGTAAGCTGATTCATGTCATCAAGGTCACTCCCTACAGCCCGGCCGTGCATGTGGTGCGGGAGATGGCACTGGTGCGGGTGCAGGTCAGCGAGGAGAAGAAGGCCGAAGTACTGGCCCTCGCTGAGGTGTTCCGTGCCCGCGTGATCGACGTAAGACCCAAGAGTTATATCTTCGAGATCACTGGGCAGGCAGAGAAGATTGACGCCTTTCTGGAAAACGTGCAGGTCTATGGAATTGGGGACCTTCACCGCACGGGCGAGCTGACGCTTGGGCGAGGAAAGACTAAAGATCGGAGAAGCTCCTCAGCCCGGCAGCACCCATCGCTGGTGGATAATTCCAGCGGTAAGAACACCCCATCCAAATCAAAGGTCAAGGCGAAACGTAGGTGACTTATGAGCGACAGCAAAAAGGTTTTTATTTATGACTGTACCCTGCGAGATGGGACTCAAGGGGAACAGATCTCACTCAGCGTTGAGGACAAGGTCCACATTGCACAAAAGTTAGACGGCTTCGGTATTCATTACATCGAAGGCGGCTGGCCAGGCTCCAACCGGACCGATGTGGAATTCTTCCGGCGTGCCCGAGACCTCTCCTGGGAGTCGACCAAGATTGTGGCCTTCGGCAGCACCCGCCACTACAAAAATCCGGTGGATCGGGATCCCAACATTGCCGCCCTGCTTGAGGCAGACACCCCGGCCATAACTCTGGTGGGCAAAAGCTGGGATTTTCATGTGGAGCGTGCTCTGGGGACGACTCTGGAGGAGAATCTCAGCATGATTAAAGACAGCATCGCCTACCTGAAGGAGAAGGACAAGGAAGTCATCTTTGACGCCGAGCATTTCTTTGACGGCTATGCGGCCAACCCCAGGTATGCTAAGGCCGTGCTTCGAACGGCCCGCGATGCGGGAGCCGACTGGGTCGTGCTTTGTGACACCAATGGAGGAAACCTCCCCTCCACCATTCAAACACTGGCACATCAGTTAAGCCCCGAATTTCCTTTCCTCGGCATTCATACCCACAACGATTGTGAGATGGGAGTTGCCAACACCATTGCTGCCGTCCAGGCCGGCGCCCGTATGGTTCAGGGAACCATCAACGGGTATGGAGAGCGCTGTGGCAATGCCAATCTCTGCTCCGTGATTCCGGCCCTGGAGTTGAAACTGGGCAAAGAGACAGTCGGGCCCGAAAAACTTAAAGGTCTGACTTCCCTGGCCTATTTTGTGAGTGAAACGGCCAATATGGTTCTGCCCAACAACCTCGCTTTTGTGGGCCAGAGTGCTTTCGCCCACAAAGGCGGACTCCATGTGAGCGGCATCAACAAAGATCCCAGAACCTACGAGCACACCAGCCCGGATGTGGTGGGAAACACCCGCCGAGTCCTGGTCTCTGATCTATCCGGAAAGAGCAATTTGCTCTACAAGATCCGCGAATTCGGAGATCTCGATCCGGAAAATCTCGACTTGAACTCACTGTTGGAACAGATCAAGCAGCTTGAATACGAGGGATATCAGTTTGAAGGGGCCGACGGCAGCTTGAAGCTCCTTTTTCACAGATTCGGGAAGGAGCAAAAGCCACCCTTTGAGTTTAAGGGCTTTCGGGTACTTGTGGACCAGAATCCCTCCGGCCAATTTGTGAGCGAGGCCACGGCCAAGATCAGCGTGGACGGAGTCGAGGAACATGCCGTCTCCGACGGAAATGGACCTGTTCACGCCCTGGACCAGGCCATCAAAAAGGCACTGGTCCGCTTCTTTCCCGAGATTGATGAGGTCCGGCTCATCGACTACAAGGTACGTGTCCTTGACGCTCAGACCGGAACTGCTGCCAAAGTGCGTGTCCTCATCGAGTCAACCGACGGTCAGCGAACCTGGAGTACTCTTGGCGTCTCCCCCAATGTCATGGAAGCCAGCTGGCAAGCTATCATCGACAGTGTCCTGTACAAGTTGCTCTTCCCCACCAGCCGCCCAGATCAGACCACTGAAGAACAGACCGCTAACACGCAAACCCCCTAGCCGGAGATCAAGAGGCATTGAGCTTCTTTAATCCCTCCTGCCTTCTGGATTCTGTTTTCTTATCTTTTGTCAGCTGTCAGTTGTCAGCTGTCAGCGGTTTTCAGCTGTCAGTTGTCAGCGGTTTTCAGTTGTCAGCGTTTCACCCTCCCCGTTCCCTCAACTTCTTGGCCATCTCCCGAACACGGTACAGATGAATCAGCATGTTTTCCCCTTTGAGATCTTCCAGACTGATGGTGCTCTCTGTCTCGAAGAAGTATTGGGTGATTCTCTTCTCTGCTTTTCCAATCTGCTCACCCATAAACTGGATTTCCTTTTCAAACAGTGAGCCGGTGTCGGTGGTCTCGATAACAGGCTTGAAATCTCCTTTGTCTTCCAGAGCAACAAAGATGTAGCGGAGCATATTCCAAAGATCTCCGGCCTGGTCCTGAACTCCACCCAGGGCTCTCCTCCGGCTGACTCTGGCCTGTCCACGCGCCTGAGAAGAAGCAGCCTGGCGGATGGCTTCACGTTCTCGCTCGACCTCTTCAAAATGGGTATTCAAGAGAGTCAGTTTTTCACGTAGTTCCGTCACGTAGTGGTCGATCTGACGATCAATCAGGGCGTCGTTGAAGCGGTCACTCCCTGGAAAACGGGTGCTGCCAGTGGATCGCATGCCAGAGAACTGCCTTCGAAAGTATTCCCTGAGAATCGGGTTGTGGCGAGCTGGAACCAGTTCATCTTCCTCTGCTGCCTCCTGCCCACCCGGACTCGCGCTCAAAGAAGCAGCCAGACAAAAATACAGGCAGCAAGCAGCAAGCGATAGATGACGAAGGGCCGGTAGGTATGGGTTTGAAGAAATTGAAAGAGATATCTGATGCATAAGAAAGCACTTACAAAAGAAAATACTACACCAACCAGAAGAGGTAAAACAGTGCTCAAGTCGTTAATCTGAGACTTCCCAAGCAGGTAAAGGCTGTTGAAGGTTGCTCCCAGCATGAGCGGCGTTCCCAACAGGAAAGAAAAGCGGGCGGAATCTGCTCGGGAAAATCCCAACATCAAAGCCACCGATATGGTCACCCCCGCCCTGCTCACCCCTGGAACCAGGGCCAAAGCCTGCACCAAGCCGATCAGCAAACCCTCTCTCATGGTGATACCGCTCAGGCTGCGCGTCTGGCGGGCGTTACTATCGGACCACCCCAGCAGAAGTCCAAAAGCACCGAGCGTCGTCCCAATGACAAGCGGTCCTCGCAGAAAACCTTCAATCAAACCTTGAGCTCCCCAACCGACCAAAGCGGCTGGAAGGGTAGCCACAATTAAAGTACCCAGAAGAGGTGATGCCCCTCTTGATGGCTTCATCCATTGCTTGATTAATTGCTGGATAAGTTTCTTCCAGTCCTTGTGAAAATAGATCAGCACGGCCAGCGTTGTTCCCCCATGAAGAACCACGTCAAAGATCAGTCCCATCGGTTCCCAACCCAGAAACCAGGGGAGCAGAATCAGGTGAGCGGAGCTGCTGATGGGAAGAAACTCCGTGAGACCTTGAAGAATGCCAAGAACAAAAGCCTGCAGTGAGTCATTGACGAGCATTCTTTTCCTCAATACTAATGGTCGAGTTTTGCAAGCGAGGAGTCAAGGATTAGCCGTGCTATACTTCCATGCGAAATTCCAGGTACCAGTACGGTATCCGAAATGCTGGAATCTGAAACCTGGAACCTACAGCCTCGCCGGTTGACTGTTATGCATAGGGAAATCGTTCTCATTCTTGACTTTGGCTCCCAGTACACCCGGCTGATTACCCGCTCCATTCGAGAGGCTGGAGTGTACTCGCAGATCCTGCCTTTTAACAACCCCTGGGAGGAAATCGAAAGCCTCAATCCAAAAGGAATTGTACTCTCAGGAGGACCCCAGTCGGTTCTGGCGGCGGACGCTCCTCATCCCGATGCCCGTCTTTACGATTTTAAGGGTCCGCTGCTGGGCATTTGCTACGGAATGCAGCTTCTTGCCCATCATTTTGGAGGAAAGGTTGCCCCCGCAGAGAATCGAGAATATGGAAGAGCCCAGCTTCAGCGGGCCGAGCCCAACCCTCTTTTTCAGGGTCTGCCTGAGGAAATGGAAGTGTGGATGAGCCACGGGGACCGGATCGAGACCCTTCCACCGGATTTCACTGAGATTGCTCGCAGCAACAGTGGCCTGGCAGCCATGGCCAGTCAGAATCAACAAATCTTCGGATTGCAGTTTCACCCGGAAGTAGCTCATACACCGGGCGGTCATGAGATCTTGAAAAACTTTCTCTTTGAGATCTGCCAGTGCCGCGGGGACTGGACGATGAGCTCCTTTGCGAAAAATGCAATCACTGAAATCTCCGCTCAAATCGGTCAGGGAAAAGCCATCTGCGGACTCTCAGGGGGCGTGGATTCCACCGTGGTTGCCACTTTGGTTGATCGGGCCATCGGGGATCGGCTCACCTCGATCTTCGTCGACAATGGTTTGCTCCGTAAGGGTGAGTTTCAAGAAGTGTTGGAGACTTTTCGTAAAGAGCTCTCCCTGAATGTGGTGGGCGTCGATGCCAGTCATATCTTTCTGGAAAAGCTGGCCGGCGTCGAGGATCCCGAGCAGAAGCGAAAAATTGTGGGGGAACAATTCATCCGTGTTTTCGAGAGGGAGGCCGAAAAATTGGGCGATGTTCAATTTCTTGTTCAAGGCACCCTCTACCCCGATGTCATCGAATCAGTCTCGGTGATGGGACCCTCAGCCGTCATTAAAAGCCATCACAATGTGGGGGGCCTGCCCGAGCGAATGAATCTCTCGCTGGTGGAGCCTGTCAAAGATCTTTTCAAGGATGAAGTTCGACGTGTGGCTCGGGACCTGAACTTGCCTGAAGCCCTGATTCAACGCCAGCCCTTTCCCGGACCCGGATTAGCTGTGCGGATCATCGGAGAAGTCACCGAAGCTCGTCTGAGCACGCTGCGCGAGGCAGATAACATCGTGGAACAGGAAATAAAAGCTGCAGACCTCTATGCTAAGATTTGGCAGTCGTTCGCCATTTTGCTTCCCATTAAGACTGTCGGTGTTATGGGGGATGAGAGAACATACGAAAACGTCATCGCAATTCGTGCCATACATTCTGTGGACGGGATGACAGCCGACTGGGTTCCCCTGCCTCCAGAGTTGCTAGGGCGGATCTCCAACCGGATTGTCAACGAGGTCCCGGGAGTCAACCGAGTGGTCTATGACATCAGTTCCAAACCTCCCGCTACTATCGAATGGGAATGACGGAAGCAAGGATTCGGCACCTGAGGTGCCTCCCACGCACGAAAGTACAACCGCACGAACTCCATGAGTAAATTCGTTCACCTGCACCTTCATAGTCATTATAGTCTCCTGGATGGGGCCAATCCGCTGGAGGCAGTTGTGCGCCGTGCCTCCGAGCTGAAGATGCCGGCCATAGCCCTCTCGGATCATGGCAACCTGTTTGGAGCTGTTCAGTTTCACGATCTGGCTCTCAAATACGGGGTCAAGCCCATTATTGGTTGTGAAGTCTACGTTGCCCGGGAGGGACGCAAATTCAAGAACGGTCGTTCCGATCAAAGCAACCATCTGGTGCTGCTGGCCAAAGATGCTACCGGTTATCAGAATCTGGTCAAACTCGTCTCCCTCGGCTACCTGGAAGGTTTCTACTATCGCCCCCGCATCGATTTTGAACTGCTTCAGGAGCACTGCCAGGGACTGCTGGGGCTTTCCGCCTGCCTGAAAGGAATTGTGGCCTGGAATTTTCTCCAGGACAAGGACTCGGAAGCTCTCGAGGAGGCGGGTCGGCTGGCTGAAATCCTGGGGCCAGGAAACTTTTACCTGGAGTTGCAGAATCATGGGCTGGAGGAGCAAAAGAAGGTCAACTCCAAGGTGATGCATCTGGCCCGCGACCTGGATCTCCCCCTGGTGGCCACCAACGACTGCCATTATCTATCGCAAGGGGACTCCTTCGCCCACGATGTTTTGCTGTGTATCCAGACGGGCAAAACGATTCACGATGAGAACCGCCTCCGCTACAGCAGCAATGAGTTCTACTTCAAGAACGAACAGGAGATGGAGGCTCTCTTTAATCACGTGCCTGAGGCTCTCTCCAATACGCTGGAGATCGCTGAAAAGTGCAACTTCGAGCTGGGTGAACCGGAGAATATCTTCCCGGAATTTGAGGTCCCTTCCGATCACACCCTGGACAGCTATTTTGAAAAAGTGGTCCGCGACGGATATGAAAGCCGCCTCCAGCGTCTCAAACAACAGGAGAGTCTCAAAAAACTGCGCTGCCCGCTCACCCGATATCCAGAGCGCCTGAAGCTGGAAATCGAAATCATCAAGAAGATGCAATTTTGCGGCTACTTTCTCATCGTATGGGACTTTATTCGCTATGCCCGGGAAAACCAGATACCGGTGGGACCCGGACGAGGATCGGTGGCAGGCTCCCTGGTCTCCTATGCCATGCGGATCACCGATGTGGATCCCCTTCAATATGATCTTCTCTTCGAGCGTTTCCTCAATCCGGAACGCGTCACCCCTCCCGATATCGATATCGACTTTTGTATGCTGCGTCGTAATGAAGTCATCGATTACGTGACCTCCAAGTACGGCCGGGAAAATGTCAGCCAGATTATTACCTTCGGCACCATGGCCGCACGAGGGGCCATCCGTGATGTGGGACGCAGTCTGGATATCCCCTATGCGGAAGTGGACAAAATCGCTCGCTTGGTTCCCCAAACTCCGGACACCACACTGAAAAAGGCTGTCCAACGTGTGCCGGAACTCAAACAGGCTGCAGAAAAAGACTCTCCCTACGCCCAACTGATTTCAGTCGCCCAGCAGCTGGAAGGATTGGCTCGCCATGCCTCCACCCACGCGGCCGGAGTGGTGATCGCCCCCAAGCCCCTCATCGACTTGATTCCCCTCTATAAGAGCAGCAAGAACGAGATTACCACTCAGTATTCCATGACGGATCTGGAGCGCCTGGGTCTTCTGAAGATGGATTTTCTGGCCCTCACCACCTTGACCGTCATCCATCAGACCGTGGCACAAATCCAGGACCAGTTGGGGGTAACTCTGCAGCTGGCCGAGCTTGAGCCCAATGAGGAAAAGACCTTCCAGCTTTTCTGTGAGGGAAAAACAACCGGCATCTTTCAGTTTGAATCCTCGGGTATGCGCGACATTCTGCGACGTCTCCAACCCAGCCGCTTTGAGGACCTCATTGCCTTAAATGCTCTGTACCGCCCGGGACCCATTCAAGGTGGAATGATCGACGACTTTATTGCGCGTCGCCACGGCCAGGTCCAGATCGAAGAGGAGCTACCGGCTCTTGAGCAGATCCTCAAGGAGACCTATGGGGTGATTGTCTATCAGGAGCAGGTCATGCAGATTGCCAGCCAGCTGGCCGGTTTTTCTCTCGGGGAAGCCGACCTGTTGCGGCGGGCTATGGGCAAGAAGAAGAAAAAGGTGATGCAGGCACAGAGAAAAACATTTCTGGCCGGCTGCAAGAACAACAACATCGAGTCCCGCAAGGCAGAGCGGATCTTTAAATTGATGGAGCAGTTTGCAGGTTACGGCTTCAATAAGAGCCATTCCACGGCCTATGCTCTACTTGCCTATCAGACAGCTTACCTGAAGACTCATTATCCCGTTCAGTTCATGGCAGCCGTGCTCACCAGTGAGATGTCCAATACGGACAAGATCGTTAAGCACCTGGCCGAGGCCAAGGAGATGGGTATCCGCGTGGTGCCCCCCGATATCAACGCCAGTCAACTCGACTTCCTGGCCACAGGAGAGGACATCAAGTTTGGACTGGCTGCGATTCGAAACGTGGGAGGGTCTGCCATTCGAGCCATCCTGGCCTGCCGAGGCAAGAACGGTCCCTTTTCCAGTTTTTTCGATTTTTGTGAGGCGGTGGATCTGCGGGCGGTCAACAGACGAGCCCTGGATGCGTTGACCAAAGCCGGAGCCTTCGATTCTCTGGGCTATCATCGCAAATCGTTAATGGAATCTCTGGATCGGGCTATTGAGTCCGGGCAGAAGGTCCAGAAGGACCGTCTGACCGGTCAAAAGAAATTGTTTTTGGCCTCAGAACTCCAGTCTGAGAAGGGTGATGTTCAGGATATTCCTGAGGTCGGGGAATGGCCGGATCGCCAGAAGTGGGCTTATGAGAAGGAAGCGTTGGGATACTACGTGACCGGCCATCCACTGCAGAATTTCAGCAAGGAGTTGCAGCAGTTTTCCCGACTGTCCACCCTGGACATCACGGAAGAGCTTGCAGGTCGAGAGATTTCCATCGGCGGAATGATTACGGCTCTCAAGAACCTCCGCACCCGTAAGGGAGCTTCAATGGCCACCTTTAAGCTGGAGGATCTTTCGGGAACTGTCCCGGTGTTGGTATGGCCCAACGTCTACAAGAGTTACCAACCGCTGATCGAGGACGATCTACCGGTACTGGTCAGGGGACGCTGTGAGTTGGACCCCACAGGAGAGATCCGTTTGCTCTGCTCAGAGGTCCTGCAACTGGATACCCTTTGGAACAAAGCTGTTCAGAGAACCAGCATCAGGATTTCTCTTCCCTCCCTGGATTCGAAGAAAGTTTCAACGCTGCGTTCGCTGGTGACTCAATATCCTGGAACCTGCCCCTTGGAATTTGAACTTCTCCAGAAAGATGAATTTCGCATCCGTGTCATCCCCCGCGAAGATCTTCACATTAATCCCATTCCCTCCTTTGTCGAAGAGGTGGAGAACCTTTTTGGCGAAAATTCCGTAGCCCTGTATACTTGAAGCCCACGGACGACGCCTGATAAAGGTTACTTGAGAGCTTTTGATGAGGAATATACGTGAACAGCAAGGTTAAGGAGTTGACTCTTCTCAAAGAGCGTGTCGAAGAGCTTCCTTCAGACGCCACCTCGGAGATTGCTACCCTCCAACAGCTCATTGCCCGGCTGGAAGCTGACACAGACAAAAAACTGACTGCTTGGGAGCAGATTCAGCTTTCCCGCCACCAAGATCGCCCCTACACGCTTGACTATATCACCCGTCTCTTTTCGTCCTTCCGCCCCATTCATGGAGATCGCAAGTTTGGAGATGACCCGGCGCTAGTTGGAGGGATGGCCCTCTTTGAGGGACAACCGGTCATGGTTCTCGGTCAGCAGAAAGGCCGCAACACAAAAGACCGCCTGTATCGCAACTACGGAATGGCCAAGCCCGAAGGCTACCGTAAATCCATCCGTCTCATGTCCCTGGCCGAGAAGTTCAATCGGCCCATCTTCACCTTCATTGACACCCCGGGCGCCTATCCCGGACTTGGAGCTGAGGCCAGAGGTCAGGCTCAAGCCATTGCCGACAATCTGCGCACTATGGTACGGCTTCGCGTACCCATCGTGGTGACTGTTTTGGGGGAAGGAGGCAGTGGGGGAGCTCTTGCCATTAGCCTGGGAGATCGGGTTCTTATGCTCGAGCACTCGATCTACTCAGTGATCTCTCCGGAAAGCTGCTCCGCCATCTTGTGGAAGGATCAAAATCACGTTCAGGAAGCAGCCCAGGCTTTGCAGCTGACGGCGCAGGATCTCCTCAGATTCAAGCTTATCGATGAAATTGTTCCGGAACCTACAGGAGGTGCTCATTTGAACTGGGATGAAGCCGCTGCCAACTTGAAGATGGCCTTGCTGCGCAATTTCAAAGCGATACGAGATCTTGGTCCGGATGAGCGGCTGGCTGCGCGATTTGAGAAATTCCGCTCCATAGGGGACTTCTTCGAGTAGCAGTGTTGGATCAATCCTGTGCCTCCGCCCGCCCCAAGTTTCTCGCAGATATCATGTTGGGTAGCCTGGCCAGGTGGTTGCGAATTCTGGGATACGATACCGTTTATGACAACCAGATCGAGGATGATGAAATCATCGCTCGCAGCAGCCGCGAATGCCGCATTACTCTGACGCGAGATCGGCGCCTGCAGCAGCGCCTCGAGGTCTCTCGCTGCCTGATGATTGAAAATGACGACTTATTCCACCAGATTCGGGAAGTCCTCGAATTTCTCGGCCACGATGTTTCTCCGGAACGCCTCCTCACACGCTGTCTTCGGTGCAATGCTCCCTTGGAAAGGGTGAGCAAGGATGGGATCCGTCCCCAGGTTCCTTCCTACGTTTTCAAAACCCAATCCCGCTTCAAGCGCTGCCCAGTGTGCCAGCGAATCTACTGGGGTGGTACCCACCGCCAGAATATTTACCAGCGCTTGCAGGCGCGTTTATAATGATGCCCTGATGACAATCAAGTCAGTTCGCGGTACTCATGACCTGCTGCCGGAGTCCGTCCAACTCTGGCAGAGGATTGAAGCCAGCGCTCGTCGCCTTTTTGAGCTCTATGGCTATGCCGAGGTACGCACTCCCATCTTTGAGCAAACCGAATTGTTCGCCCGCACCATCGGGTCGGACAGCGATATCGTTCAAAAGGAAATGTACACCTTCAGCGACAGCAAGGGAAAAAGCATCAGTCTTCGGCCCGAGGGCACGGCTCCCGTCATGAGAGCTAACCTTGAGCACGGCCTCTATCATGACGGGGGGATCCACAAGCTGTACTACATCGGCCCCATGTTCCGCCATGAGCGACCTCAGAAAGGACGTTACCGGCAGTTTCACCAGGTGGGGGCCGAGGTGCTGGGTTCAGATCATCCGGCCCTGGAAGCCGAGGTGATCGACATGTTGGATCGCTTTTTAGAGGAGCTGGGAGCCACGGGACTCCGCCTGCTGGTGAACTCCGTCGGCTGTCCCACTTGCCGCCCTGGATATGTGAAGCTCTTGCGGGAGGAGTTAAGCAAGCGTCAGGACGACTTGTGCCCCCAGTGTCAGCGCCGGAGTGAAACCAATCCTCTGCGGGTGCTCGATTGCAAGGTTCCTGCCTGTCAGCCTGTGATTGACGAGCTGCCCTCCATTCTCGAGCACCTCTGTGAAAACTGCCGCCAACACTTTGAAAGCTTTCGTGCCTATCTGGGCCATCATAAGATCCACTATGAGGTGGTGCCGCGCCTGGTTCGAGGACTGGACTACTACGTTGGGACCACATTTGAAATGGTCAGTTCGAAGCTGGGACCCACACAGAATGCCGTGGTAGGCGGGGGACGTTACGACGGCCTTTCACAACTCCTCGGTGGCCCACCTGTTCAGGGATTCGGCTTTGCCCTGGGAATCGAGCGTCTGGTGGTTTTGCTGGAGGAAACCCAGGACTCCCAGCTGCCCCGACCAGATATTTTTTTGGCCTACCTGGATGAGCAGGCTTTGGAGGAAAGCCTGCAACTAGCTCAAGAACTGCGCCGCCAGGAAATTTTTGCTTACATCGACTTCCAGGGCCGCAGCCTGAAAGCACAGATGCGGCTAGCCAATCGGCTCAACAGTCGCTTCACCTGTATCATCGGCGAAGAAGAGAGAAAAAGTGGTGAGTTTCCCCTCAAGCGCATGGAAGACGGCCACCAGGTCACGCTAAAGCGAAAAGCAATCGCCTCCTATGTGAGAGGAAACCATGGACCCACTAGGTGATTTAAAGCGGACTTGCCACTGTGGCTTGATCACCGAGAAGCATGTCGAGGAGACGGTTACAGTGATGGGGTGGGTGGATCGTAGCCGCGACTTGGGGAATCTGATTTTTCTGGATCTGCGCGATCGAGAAGGAATCGTGCAGGTGGTGGCGAGGCCCGAGTGGCCCGATGCCCTGGCCAAGGCAAAGGAGGCTCGTCCCGAAGACGTGCTGGCCGTCACCGGTCAGGTGGTCTGGCG
>JAPUKI010000080.1 GCA_027295745.1 Acidobacteriota bacterium | reverse complement strand
TGTCAGGTGTCAGCTGGTCTGTTGTCTGTTGTCTGTGGTCTGTGGTCTGTGGTCTGTGGTCAGCTGGTCTGTTGTCTGTGGTCTATGGTCTGTGGTCTGTGGTCTGTGGTCTGTGGTCTGTGGTCTGTGGTCCGCTGGTCTGTGGTCTGTGGTCTGTGGTCTGTGGTCTGTTGTTACCGTGCTCCTCGGGCGGTGAATACGGCAGGAATGGTCTTCAACATGATCCGAAGATCCAGCCAGAAGGACCATTGATCGATATACTGCAGGTCCAGCTCCATCCACTTGTTGAAATCTATATCGTTTCGGCCAGAAATCTGCCAAAGACAAGTGATTCCAGGCTTCACGCCGAGCCGGCGCCTTTGTTTTGTGGTGTAGTGTTGGACCTCCTCGAGCAGCGGTGCTCGCGGCCCAACCATACTCATTTCCCCTTTGAGGACATTCCAGACCTGGGGTAACTCATCAAGACTACTCTTCCGCAAAACTCGGCCCAGCGGTGTGACCCGAGGATCATGTCGCATCTTAAAAACCGGCCCCTCCATTTCGTTCAGATGCTTCAGCTCCCACAATTTGTCTTCCGCACCCTCGATCATGGTTCTGAACTTGATGAGCTCAAATCTGCGTCCGCCCTGCCCACATCGAACCTGCTTGTAAAATATGGGTCCGGAAGAGGTCAATTTAATGACAGCCGCTGCCACCATGGTCAAGGGAGCAGACACTATCAGAAGGACCGACGCCACCAGCACATCCACTACTCGCTTGGCTAAAATCCCGATAGTGGCATTCGGAACAGTTGAAAAGGTGAGCAAGGGTAGGCTCTCTAGATACTCCAGTGAAACCTCGAAGGTAGAATCAAGAAAGAAGTCAGCTGCAACTCGAGATCGAATGCCGAGGTCCCCACAGAGTCCGATCAGCTTCTCAAACTCCTCGAAGTCTTTCCGGTGGGATCCCAGAAAGATGATTTCGTCCACCACATGCGTCTGCAGATATTTCGGCAGCTCTTTGAGCGAACCCACAATCTGCAGGTCCGCCGCGGCTGTCTCTTTTTCCTCACTACTCAGGTAGCCCACGACGTGATAACCCCACTTTTTGTACTTCTCCAGCAACTTACCCACCTGTCTTGCCCGCTCATCGGTGCCTACGATTAAAATCTTTATTTGACTGTGCTCGTTGATATTGCCGCTGCGCAGATACCAATGCAGGATGACTCGATTGAGTACAAGGATCAGCCCGGAGAAAAACCAAAAGACAAAGAAAATCGGCCGGCTGATCACGAGATTGAAACTGTAGGTGAGAAAACCCGTCAAGAAGCCGGCGCTCAGTGTGAATTGTAAAATCCGAAATGCCTGCATTCCCAAGGGCAGGCGCATGAGCTGAGAATAGCGTTGGGTCCACATCAAAAGAACGACCCACAGCGGAACAAAAGTCAGCCAGTAGAAAAGATAGGCTGGTAAAGGCAGCAGTTCCGGATTGAAAAATCGACTGATCTCAGAGGGAGCAGAAACCACCAGATAGTAACGCAAGTAGTAGGCGAAATACAGAGCCCACAGACCTGCCAGGATGTCGGCGACCAGCAGCAGATTGGAATACAGTCGGAATTGGCGATGAAACATCCTTGAACTCTAATCCAGTCAACGAGATAGATCCATGACGGAGGTCACAAGTATATCACTTGATGGCTTGGGCAAAAAGGGTCGATCACATTCAATAAACGGTCGACTAAATCTGGACCCTCTTCACTCAAAAACTGATTGAAACTCATGACGCGTTCCTGAAGTTTTCCATGCGGGTAAAGGTGTGAACACAGATAGTCCAGGTGCTGCCCAAAAGTCGCTTCCTGGTTACGGTGATTGGCGACAAATCTTTTTTGTATCTTCTCGATCTGGTAAAGAATCTTCTTCTCTGCTCCCCCCACCATCTCCGCTACGGTCGGGTCAATCTTCCCAATATCATCCTTCAGTGCTCTCAGTTCAGATTGGAGTTCCTTCTGCACATGCTCAAGCCTTTCCAGAATATGCTCCGGGTCCTTGCCTTCCACAATCCTACGCGAGAGCTCTTGGGGAGTCAGTTGCAAAACATCCAAGACTTTCAGCCCATACTTCCTCAACAAGCGCTGAGCTTTTCGATCCACCAGGGTAATCCCAACTCGCGGAAACACAGCCATTTCCTTGTTCCAAAACCGACTAATGGCACTGACTTGAGCAAAGTAGGCAACTTCTGAAGGACCTCCCACATAGGCCACGGTGGGAAACAGATGGTCTTGCACAATGGGCCTCAGGAGCACGTTAGGAGCAAACTTTTCTGCCTGCTGGTCAAGCTCCCTCAACAATTCCTGTTCACTCAACTTCGGAGAGTCCTGTGCTTTCCTCCGATATCGCTCTCCTCCATACTCCAACTTGTATCGATTCTCACCTTCTGTCCAAAAAATGAAACTCTCCGAATCTTGGACTCGAACCTGGGGATCGAATCCCCTTTCTTGCAACGCTTCGGCTCTGCCTTTCAGAGCTTGGAGAATCTCCCGACGCTTCTCTATGGCCCGAGCAAACAGAGATCCCACCCCTTGCTTGTATTCGGGAAGAAGCGCATCAAAGAGAATAAGCCCGTAGGGGCGAAAGAGGTGGCTCAGCCATGAGCCTGCGGCTTCGCGGAAACTTTTTGAAGGAGGATAAGTTTCCTGGAGCAGCTGGAGGACTTCTTCATGAAACTCCCCTTTCGGTCCCTCTTTCTGTAAACGGCTGTAACACTCCTCGACAGTGTTCAAAGGGATCGTTCCCACCATTCGTGAACCATTCTGCTGGGGACCCTGATAACTCACAGAAAACAGATCTCCATTGTCAGCGAAGAAGGATGTGAGGCAGACCTCGTGAAAATCGGTGTCATCGGATGCCAGCCAGAAGACAGGAACCGCGGGGTAGCCTTCTTCATCCAACATCTGGGCCAAGCGAACAGCCGTGAGCGCCTTGTAAACTGTCAACGCGGGACCCCCGAAGAAACCTGGCTGTTGTCCTGTGACCACCGCTAAGGTCCTGGGGGACCTCAATTTTTCGAGATTCTGGAAAACCTTCTCACCGGCTCCAACTCTTTGGTTGAAAGCGGTCGTCAATTCCACGAGTTGATCACGGGGATAAGGTGGCGGGTTTTTCAACACGGATTCGGCTCGTTCCTTGAGAGCATCAAGGCTGAGATGAACCGGAGAGGAGTAGAGGGACTCAAGTCTATCGTACTGATACAGATATTCCGGAAAAAGAGGATTCAGACCGGGAAGTTGTCGATAATCGAGACACTCCGTCTGCATTTCTTCAGTTTACTCCCCTTTGGAGGCTGAAGATAGAATACAGAATACAGAATACGGAAATGAGAGATCCCGAAGATTTCTTCGTAGATTCTCCGGTTGGAGCGTTGTAGTAAGAAAGGAGAAAAATATGATGAAAGCAAAAGGATCTACTTGGCAGGTATCCATAGGAGTTCTGGTACTCCTTCTGTGCGTTTCGGCGACAGAAGGCGAACAGACACCAAAGATCAATCTCAACACAGCCACTTTCTCGCAGCTTGACAGTCTGCCAGGCATCGGGCCTGTGATTGCTGAGCGAATCCTGGAGCTTCGCGAGAGGAGTGGTCCTTTCCAACGGATTGAGGATTTGCTGAATATCCGGGGGATCGGTGAGAAAAAGTTCTTGCAGCTGCAGGATCTTATTACGGTCAAGACTCTGGAGAGAGAATCCTGACAGCTGACAGCTGACAGCTGACTCCTCTTCTTAGAATTGCGTGAGATAGAACGTGAGCAGTTTCCGCCCCCAAAGAGTGCTGGCAATAGCACCCACGGCCAGAAAACTTCCGAAGGGCAGTTGATATCTGCGCCCTTTTCGAAAAACAAACATGTAGAGTGATCCGATCAATGCTCCCAGCAGCGACCCTAAGAGTATCGTTAACCAGGTATAAGCCCATCCCAGAAAGGCCCCCACCATAGCCATCATCTTGATATCACCAAAGCCCATCCCTTCCACTTTCTTCACTCTAAAGTAGAGCTCCGCTACCAGCCAAAGGAACCCCCCGCCCACCACAATACCGAGGAGCGAATCGACATATTGGGTCCACATCACAGGGGGAAGATCCAGCAAGCGGAACGCGGCCAAGAATTCCTCGGACTGAAAAGGTGCCATCACCAGTCCAAAGACCAGGCCACCCAGAGTTACAACATTGGGAAGCAGCCTTTCAAAGAGGTCAACAAAGAGTAAGATCAAAAGAAGGCTAAAAAAGACCATGTTGATGAAGAATGGAGTGTGAAATCCGTACTTCAGAAATAAGAGGTAGAAGAGTATACCGGTGCTCACTTCCAGCGTCGGATAAACCCAGGAAATTCGACTACCGCATTGCCTGCATTTTCCACGCAAGAAAAGATAACTGAGGATGGGAATATTTTCCCAGGGTCTAATGGGATGATCGCACTTTGGGCAACTCGACCTCGGGAGAAGCACAGACTGACCCCGGGGAATCCGATAGATACAGACATTGATAAAGCTTCCCACAGCCAACCCGAAGGCTATGACAAACCCCTCAACAAGAAACATCGTAAGATTATACCTTAGAGAAACCGGAGAGAGGTGTCAGGTGGTCTGTGGTCAGCTGTCTGTGGTCAGCTGTCTGTGGTCAGCTGTCTGTGGTCTGTGGTCTGTGGTCTGTGGTCTGTGGTCTGTGGTCTGTGGTCTGTGGTCTGTTGTCAGGTGTCAGCTGTCAGGTGTCAGCTGCCGTCTGGTCGCTTGAGAGTGGGGCGATCTTTCTCCAGAGTCGGTTCTTCCCCGGCATCTTGGCTGTCCCGATTGGTCCTGCGCTTGAGTGTGGGTCTCTTGGTTGCACCGCCACCGGAAGATGCACCGGCAATGAGTAAACCGTTATCGATTTCAATGAGGCGGGCCTTGGCGCGCTCGAACTGAGAGCTATTGAGAATATATTCGTCCTTACTAGGAAGATAGGAGATTTCCTCCTGGACCTTCTCAATTCGATCTTCAAGGCTGGGGTGAGTCCTCCAGAAGCCTGCGAATTTACCGGGATGGTCCTCCTCCTTAGCCTGCAATTTCTCAAAGAAGGTGATGAAGGCATTGGGATCATACTCAGTATTCCACAGGTACTGGGTGCCCAGCTGATCGGCTTCCGCCTCCGATTTTCGAGTGACTCCGAGCAACGCCAGGTCCATTCCCAGTCCCAATCCCGTGTAAAGTCCATACTGGGCCCAACCGCCACCGACGAAAAGCACAGGAATCGTCGCATACTGCAGCAACTGACTCTTGGTAGCGGCTTCCGCATAGTGACGGGCGGTCACATGTGCAATCTCATGAGCCAGGACCCCCGCCAATTCTGATTCACTTTCAGCTTCCAGGATCAGCCCCTTGTTGACGTAGAAGAACCCTCCGGGGAATGCAAAGGCATTGACTTCATCCGTGTCAACCACCTTCACCACAAATGGGACCTTGGCATCCGAGTGCTTCACGATCTTCTGAGCGAGTTGCTCGATGTACTCCACCACGACAGGATCCTCAACAAAACGGGCTGTCCGGTCCATTTCCATAGACAGCTGAGCCCCCAGCTGAATTTCCTTTTCCAGGGAGACAAAATTGGGGAAAATCCAGGCAACCCTACCGTTGATTTCGCGATTGCCGATTTCCTCCACGTTGCCGTGTTTCCGTTCTCCAAAGACGTCGAGTGGAAAAAGAAACAGCAGAAGAAGTAAGAAGCTACCTGCCGCTCTTGCTTTTCGCTTCATTTTGCTTTTCTCCCGGTTATTAGGTGCAATCTTCAGTATACCGTACCTCAATCTTTTCTTCACGTCTACTGTCTGATAATCTTTTTAGTTATTGGGACAAAAACTTGCTCAAAGATGTCTCTTTACAACAGCACTTGTTGTAAGCTTCCTGTACCCATGGTTGGAAAATCAACACACATAAACTAATCGACCAACCCCTGATTCTCACAATGAAGATCCTCACCGCCAAACAGATGAATCAGGTAGACCAGTTAACCAGCCAACAGTACGACATACCCAGTTCGTTGCTGATGGAAAACGCAGGCCTGAAGCTCCATAGGACACTGGAGCAGTATTTCGACGATCTGGACTCCCGCCTCATCGCTATTATCTGCGGAAAAGGAAACAATGGCGGAGATGGAATCGTCCTCGCTCGTCACCTCGTCAAGCGCAAAATTGACCCGGACGTTTACTTGCTCAGCCACGTGACGGATGTTTCCGGAGACGCACGAGTCAACCTGGATGCCTACTTGAAATCGGGAAAGAAGGTCATCGAAATCACTGATTCAAGAAGCTGGGAAAGGATCAGCGAAAATTTCAGCGGCTATGACATCGTCGTGGATGCCCTTTTAGGAACCGGGATCTGCAAACCGCTCTCTGGCCTCTACTCCAAGGTCGTTTCAACAATCAACGGCAGCAATGCCTTTGTCCTCTCGGTGGACATTCCGTCAGGGATGTTTTCCGACTCATTGAGGGGCGGGATGCAAACTGTTCAAGCCAAGGCCACAGTCACCTTTACGGCTCCCAAGCTAGCACACATTCTCAATGAAGATCAGACAGCTATCGGCGAACTGCATATCGTCCCCATAGGCAGTCCCTCAGCGCTCCTCGAAAAACCGGAATACCAACTTAACCTCATCACCCGCGAGCAGATTTTCTCTCACCTTCCTCGACGGGAGATCAGCTCGCATAAGGGGCATTTTGGACATGTGGTGATCGTTGCCGGAAGTCGTGGAATGTCCGGAGCGGCGGTCTTAAGTGGAAGGGCTGCCCTTCGGACTGGTTCCGGCCTGATCACCATCTGCACACCGGAGGTCATCCAAGATGTGGTCGCATCATTCCAGGCCGAGCTCATGACAGAAGGTCTTCCTTCAACGCCACAAGGGACCTTTGCATCCACAGCTGCAGATCCTTTACTCAAGCTTCTTCAGGACAAAGACGCAGCAGCAATTGGACCAGGACTCGGGCGAGCAAAAGAAACGGTCCAATTTGTTCACGCGGTGGTGCGCAGAGCCACTGTTCCACTAGTGCTCGATGCCGATGCCCTGAACGCCTTCGTGGATGATCCGGTCAAGTTGAAAAACGACAATGACCAGCCGCTGATACTCACTCCTCATACTGGAGAGTTCGCCCGTCTCCTTGGTCGTCCCATCAAGGAGATTCTTTCCCAAAAGGTAGAGCTTGCCCGCCAATTTGCCCAGGAAAGAGGGGTTTGGGTGGTCCTGAAGAGTTTTCGAACGCTCATCGCTGAACCGGCTGGACAGGTCTTTGTCTGTCCACTGGGCAATCCTGGCATGGCCACCGCAGGTATGGGCGACGTTTTAACAGGTGCTCTTACCTCCTTGTTAGGGATGTTTGCGGCTCGAGGTAGGACTGCACCAAATGAGATTTCTAGGGCGGTCCAGGTGGGGGTCTATCTGCACTCCCTGGCAGGCGACCTGGCAGCTCAGCGCGTCGGTTCTCAAGCCCTGACGGCTGGTGATGTGACGGCTCATTTCGGCCAAGCTTACCAAAAGCTGGCCGAAGAAAGATCCTGATGGAGATCGAATACTCCAACAGTGAGCAGGAGACTCTTCGGATTGGCGAGAAGATCGGCAGAGAGCTTCATCTACCTCAAGTGATATTACTGTACGGTGAACTCGGGTCGGGCAAAACAGTCCTTGTCCGAGGCTTGGCCCGGGGCCTGGGCGTACAGGATCCAACTACCGTGCACAGTCCTTCCTTTACCCTGGTTAATCAATATATTGGCAAAGAAGGCATCATTTACCACCTCGATTTTTTCCGGCTGGAAGGTCTACGGGATCTCTATTCCCTTGGTCTGGAGGAGATCCTTGGCAGCCATTCCATTGTCATTATCGAGTGGGCGGAGAAGTTGTTGCTGGAAGCGGAAAATCCCATGAAGATTCGGATCTTCCTGAATTCGAAGGCGGACACCCGTCGCTTTGAAATCAGCAGGTGCCAACAGGCACGAGTCTAGCCCTCGCGGCTACTGGCCCAACCCTGGACTAGCTGCGGTTGCCGGGGCATCGGCTGTGTTATAGCGGATTACAGCGGACTCATCACTGTAGAAACTGCGAATAGCCGTAGAACCATAGCCCAGAGGTCTGGCATTGATCTCAAATCCAGTGCTATCCCCAGAAACCGAGATCGAATAAGCATCTGTGGTTCCTGATGCCAGGACACTGTCGATCAATCCGGCTACCTCGAGTACGCTCAGGTCGGCTGCAAAGGTGCCGGAGTTTCTGACTGAAATATAGGTCACTTGGGCGTTCACCAGGCTGCGCACGGCACTGATCGCTGCGGCTTCTCGGGCTGCACCTTTCGATTTAACAAGATTCGGAACAGCGAAGGCAGCGATAACCCCGATGACCGCGACAACGATCATCAATTCGATCAACGAAAACCCTCTTTTATCTTTCATAGGACACCATACCCCCTTGTCTATGATGCACCCTTTCATCAACGTTTTGGGCTGTAACCAAAAAGCTTGGAATTTGATCAGTATTGTGGCAGTAACTCAAGGCAGTTGCGGTGATGCCTGTCACCGTTGGTCCCGCACATCAATCCGGATTTCCTCGCTACTACACCGAATCTCGGGGACATACATGGCATGCCCAAGCACCGGCAAGGCATGGAAGTGACCCGGGACCTCGGCTCGAAGCTGGTAGCGGATCTCCCATACCCCCTCGGGAAGCTTGTCGATGAAAAACGCCACCTTGCGGTCACGCAGTTCCCGGTAAACCCAGCGACTGCGACCCGTGTAATCAGAGGCATCCCTCTCCTCAGCCTCAGAGAGAGTTTTCACTGCGCCCGATTTGAGTTCGGTCGCATAGAGGGGGCCGCCACTTTTGACCGCCACGGCTTCCAGGCCAGCCGGTTTCAGATCTTCGAAGACTAGATACTCGAAGTTATTTTTGGCCTCAATGGTCATCACCACCTCGACGCGTTCTCCACTGAGAACGTTTTCTCCATCCTCCAGAGGCTGTTTTTCATGAATGTAACCGTTGAGCAGGGTTTGCTGAGGAACCAGCTTGTAGTAACGCCGATGGACGAAAATCTCATTGCCGGCCGCTGCGACGGGTTCTTCGAGACTAAAAAACTGGGCTTGTACGGAAAAGTAGAGGGGGGATTGCCCGGATGTCTTCAGAATTCGAATCTCGTTGTCTCCGCTGTGAATCAACCCCGGATCAATCGTGAATCTGCTGGGAGCACTGAGAACATCCTGGGGTGTAACTCTTCTGCTGACCACAAGTTGGTCATTGACGCGCACTTCGTACTCAACCTCGGCCTCTAACTCCCCGCTCTCGCGCAGGTAGTCATTCATGGCTAGAATCACGATAGCGGTATCCCGAGTATTGGTCCATTGGGCTCCACGGCGGTTCTTGATGAGCCAATTGGTCACCGGCTCGATCAGCTTATTTGCCGGGTCAATCTTCAGCATGGCCTTCAGCGCAAAGGCCGTTGCTTCCACGCCCCCTTCAGACCAGCGCCAGAAGATCCCATCTTCTCCCCAGTGGGCGGTGGACAGACTTTCTTCCTCTGGCTTTCCCTGCTGGGGTATCAGCGCCGAACTCTCCGGAGAGTGGTCGATTTTCACTCCATTTTCCAGATTTCGCACCAATATCCGGGCCCGTTCCTGATAGCCATAATGGTGAGCACTCAGTGCCAGCAGGGCGCGAGTGTAGGCGTTGAGACCATCACGTGCGCTCCAGAGATTGTCGAAGGCTCTGACTTGAAAGGGACTTGGTCTGCCTGCCTGCATGAATTGATGAGAGCTGGACAGGGCATGCAACATCCAGGCCTGCAGGTCATAGCGGGTTTCAGCTTCCACAATCTCCTTGTCCAGGTACTCCACCCCACGGCTGAGCACATCGGGTCTGACCTCAATTCCGGCCTCCTGACCCAACGACAACCCCCAGACCACATAGGCGGTCATGAAGTGATCACTGTCGCCCTCTTTCCACCAACCCCAGCCTCCATCCGGGTGCTGGAAATCGTACAGTCGTGTGAGACCCTGTTGGATCATATCGTCCAACTCCAGGAGGTTCTTGGCACCCCCAGGATGAGTTTTGGAGGCGTGCTCCTGGACGATTCCGCCGAAACTTCTGTTGAGGATGGCATCTCGTTCCAGTCCCAGATTCTGTAAGGTCCAGGCGGTAATGGCAGCGGGCAGAAAGCGGCTCATGGTCTGCTCGGTGCACCCATAAGGGTAGTCGATCAAATAGGGAAGAGCATCGAGCATCGTCACAGCCAGACTGGGTGTCAATTGAACGCTCACAGAGGTCGTTCCTGTCTTGCGCTGGTCGGGGAGGTTCAGATGGACGGTCAAGTCCTGTGAGCGCATCTTGCCGGCTCGAGACAGGAACTTCTCAATCCCATGTTCGTACACAGGGTAGGTCTTCTCCATGGCATCGGCATATTGGTCGGCGCGCGCCACCACACTGAGCCGGGCCTGGCCCGCCTCCCGAACCGAAACAATCCAGTCCAGTCGCACCTGGCCTCCAGCTTCTACCCGAAGGGAAGCGATCTCGTCCTGGACGATGCGGCCGTCTCGCAGCAGACCCAGGATCTGAAGTCCATCCGCCTCCAGGCGGGTTCGGGTCTCCAGTGGCTCTTTGGTGTTGTTATTGATCACGGCCGAAAGGGTGACCTGATCACCCACCACAAAGAAGCGCGGGGCTTGTAAACGCGCCACCAGCGGCTGGTTGGTCCGGACTTTGGTTGTGGCCATGCCAAAAGTACTGTCCCGCCCAACCGCACGCACCGTGGTGCGCCAGGTGGTCAGGGAGTCAGGGAACTTCATGTTCACCACGGCCTTGCCGTCGGAACCGGTAAGAAGATGGGATCGCCACAAGGCTGTGGCCCGAAAGTCGCTCCGGACTTGTACGTTAGAGCTGTCCCCACTCTGCCCTTGGGATAAGGTCTCCGAGGGAGCTGCCATGGCCTTGCTCGCCATCGGTACCTCCAGTCCAGCAGAATTTTCAGCAAAATCCATAGACATTTCCGCTTCAAGGCGACTCCTGGCCACACCGCCCATAAAACCTCCCCCAACACCGCCTGCAAGCACGTCATCTCGGTTCCCTTGAGCTCTTTCGTCAATGAGCCCGTCCTCGGGTCCCTTCACCAATCGCAAATAACTCTTTTGTTGAAAGGAGCTGGTGGTCTGAACCAGACGCTGATGCTTTCTACCATAGAAGAACTGGCGAGGATCGGAAGCATACTCGCCCTGGATGGCGTAAACGGATTCGTCCACCGTTCCAACGGCCACTTCAGTCGATACAGGATTGCCCTGGCTGTCGGTGGTGGTGATCGTGATTCGTCCCGGCTGGCGCGGCCCGTACTCTTCCCTGTCTGTCTGGACGCTCACCTGGAGAAAGTGTTCCACCGGAGGAACGATGACCTCCTTGATGTCCATGAAAATCTGTCGATCACTGACCATCACGGCGCTGAGAAAGAGGTTGGGGACATGTTCCTCCTCGATGGGCACCTGGATGAGCTTGGCGGTCCCGCTCAGATGTACCAGCTGGTAGCTGTAGAGATCTTCCGCCTCCAGACTAAAGAGGATGTAGCGGTTGCTGGTCGAACTGGTCAGCATCACGGGAGCGTCCTGGCCGACGCGAAAAGTATCCTTGTCCAGTATGATTTCCAATCCCCCGTGACGGTATCCGAGCTCCGTCGTTCCACCGGTTGCAACCCACACGCTGGTCTCGGCACGAATCGTGCCGTTAGCTCTTTCGCCACTCGTCCACAAGATCCGGTAGTACCCTTCCTGTTGGGGAGAGAAACGGAGTTGGGCCTCTCCCTGCTGGTTGGTGCTCACCGTTCGCGTCAGGATCTCTTCGTGTTTATAGCCCCGATGCTGGAGGTGCCAGCCTCGGCCAGAGGAAACCGGCGGCGGGAAGACAGCCAACTCAGCTTGAAGATTTCTGAGTCTCTCTCCTTCCACCTGGCGCCCATTGGGGTCAATCCAGATCTCCTCCCAGAAGCTGCGCTGTACTTGGACAGAGCCCAGGGCCTGGACCGGCTGATCATTCGCGTCCAGGGACCTGATGTTGATCTGGACAGTGTCCTGAGGACGGTAGAGGTTGTGGAGCGGGTGCAAATAGGCAAAGTAGGCTTGGCGGGTGACCCGCACCGTGCCTCTCCCCATGACCTCACGACGGGAGGAGTCCCGGACACGAGCCTCGATTTCATACTCCTGATCCTGGTTACTGTTGGTAGGGGTTTCAAAGGAGAATAAGGCCCTGCCATTGACATCCGTTTTGATCTGCTCTCGGCGAATAACCTGTCCTCTCCCACCGCCATAGTAGCCTCGAGCCAGTGAGGATTCGCCATAGAGCCAGGGGTACTCTCGTTGGGGTCGCCACTGCTGGTAAAACGGTCTTTGATAAATCAGGACCTCCACCTCAGCCTGGGCCACCGGGGATCCGAAATAGTAGTCCACCTGAAGAGCGACTTCGACCGTCTCCCCCAATCGAAAGACTCTCTTTTTGCCATTGTCTTCGGGCGTCTGAATGCTGACCTGAAATTCGGGTAACTTGTATTCTTCCAGACGAAACAGCTTGGCGCTGCCGATCCAGTTTTCTCTGCTCTCGTCCCAAAATTGAATGTTGTATTCCCCCAGAGGCATCGCTTCAGTCAATTCGAGCGACCCCCAAGCACTGCCAAAAGCATTGAGAGTGATCGTTGACTTCTGCACCACTGCCCCCTGGGGATCACTGATCTGGAATTCAACAATCTCCTGAGAAGGAGTAGACAGGCGAAAGTCCTTCTCGCGGCGAGCCACTATCTTCCAGTCCATCGTCTCCCCGGGCCGGTAAGCCGGCCGGTCGGTAAAGGCATAGATACGCCAGGACTGATCACTGGAGTAGTAGGGAGTGTGGCCAACACTGAAAGCCTGACGGTCACCGAAGGCGGCAAAAGCGAAGGCCTGCCATCCGGCTGAGGTTGCAGCCAGATCGAAAACGGCGATCCCTTCCGCATTGGTCGTCATCTCCCATTTTTGCCAGATCTCCTTCTGGCTAGAGTACTGCCAGAGGTGCACCCTGGCATTGGCGATGGGTGATCCGTCCAGAGCGTTGCAGTAATAGACCAGAGCTTGTGTGCTCTGTGTTTTCAAGACCAGCGAAGTATCGGTGACCAGAATCAGCTCCCTGGTCGTCTTCCCGTTCCCGGAGGCAACCAGCAGGTAGGCACCAACCGGCAGTTTTTCTCCCATCCCCAATAACGCGCTGCCCGGTTGATGGTCCCCACTGTCTTCAGTCTGGTAGGACCAGGACTTGGTGAGCGCCTGCCGGGGTGCGGTGATGGCCTCCAGCCACCCACTACTCTCCCTTTGGAAACGGATATGGTCGGTGAGATTCACCTTGTAGAGAGTGAAATCGACTTGCCTCACATTGCGCCAGTTCAGGTGGAACTGCACTTCAGAGTCGGGAAGAAAGATGTTGGAGACCGCTAAAACGATTCCTGGCGATGTGATGACGCTGATCTGCTGGTTGGCCTGGTCCCAGTATCGAGTCTCTCCTTTGGAATACTCCTGAATCAGCCGGCCATACAGCTCAAGGGCTTTCACGAAGTCGGGCTCATTGACCCACTGGTTGTTCTCGCCCAGGTACACCAGCCCCACACTCGCCATCCACTGGGCGTAGTGAAAGAGAGCATCATCGTACCAGTCCCGGGCTAGCCCATCCCGGACTAGTCCGTCCCGGGCTGGCCCACCTTCCAGAGCGGCTTCAAATTCCCTGCTGACTCGCTGTCTCTGCACCCGGTTCCCCTGGTTCCTCAAGGTCATGGCCAGCAGATAGTGGGCGTGAGTCCTGTCATTTTCGTCCTGAGCGATTTTCAGGACGTTTTCCAGAATCTGAAGAGGAAGAACGTTCCCGAAAGCTCCGTAGGAATAGTACTGATCCTGCCAGGCGGGCTCGCTTATGCTCCAAACGATTTCCAGATAATGTCTTCGAGCTGTCTCCAGGTCTTTGGATTGAGCCCACCAGTCCAGGGCTTGCCGGTAATGAGTCCAGGCAGCGCCCCAGTTTCGGGAGTCACCACGAAGCCACCAAAAATCTCCCAGGGACTGCTGAGCCATGGCCCAAATCTGGTCATGATCCTGGGGCCTCTGTGCTGGGCCTATCAGAGCGAGAAGTGCTTCACGGGCCTCCTCGAACTCTGTGCTATCCGAGGTGCGGGTGGCTGCCTGGGCTCGCCATTGCGTGTCAGCCATTCGGAAACTCACCCAGCGAGCTTCGCCGGCAGGCAGATCCATCCCCTCGGCCTGTGCATAGAGTGCGTGGGCTCTCCGGTAGGATCCCTCGTCGAAAAGTCTCTCGGCTTGCTGCTTGAGCTCTTCATAGGCGCCTGCAGGCGTCTGGGCCGCAGTGACAACAAACAGGGAAAGCAGGAACAAAAAAGGTGCTATTTTCTTCATAATATTCTTCTTCCTTGGACTCCTCTAACTTCAGGATAGTTCCGAGTTTTAATGGGTATCGACGGC
>JAPUKI010000008.1 GCA_027295745.1 Acidobacteriota bacterium | reverse complement strand
GAGATGAGGGCTCGTGCGCCGTCTACTTTCCCGTGGGTGAACCAGTAGTATCGAAGAGAGGAGAGATCCACCTCGGTGAGCTGCTGGAGCACGGCTTCGGCTTTGGGTCCCTGGATGGCCAGCTGGACATAGGAATCGCTGCTGTCCAGGATGTCCACCTTCCCCATCTTGTGTTCCCGAACCCATCGGAAATCCTTGTCCTTGTTGGCGGCGTTGACGCAAATGAAAATGTGTTCCGCATTGATCCGGTAAAGGACGATGTCATCGATGAAGGTCCCCTCAGGAGAGAGAAATGCCGAGTAGTGGGCCTGACCGTCAACCAGGCGGGAGATATCATTGCTGGTAACCTTTTGGGCCATGGCAAGAGCGTCTTTGCCCACCAGCTCGATCTCGCCCATGTGGCTGACGTCAAAAACTCCCACCCCTTGCCGAACCGACTCATGTTCCTTGAGTGCGCTCCCATAGTGCACGGGCATTTCCCAACCCGCAAAAGCCACCATACGCCCCCCGCCTTCTCTGTGAGCCGCATTCAAAGGAGTTTTTTTCAAGTTCATCCCATCACTCTATGGGAACTCGCTGCCCACGAATCCTGCTATAGTTGTGTCCAGCTCAACGGCGACCAGGGAGAAGGAAATGACCGGTTTGCTGAAGTCGGCAAAGATTTTGATGACGCTGATGATCCTCCTAGGCGCATCAGGGTTTGCTGCTGGGCAGGTGCCCTTAGGAACGCGCCACTATTTCTATCTTTCTGACCAGCGCATCATTACCCTCGAACTGGTCAATGAGCAAAAAGCCATTTTAAACTATATCAGTCTTGGCGACGCGTTTGAGATTATTCAGGCGCCGGGGCTGCTGATTTTCGATTCAGAAGGACACCCTTTCCACGGACACCTCATCGAAGTGGAGGAGGCCGCCGATCCCAACGACAGATTTAAGGTGACAGAACTCGCCCAGCCCCGTAGCTATGCAGGCTTCAACATCTGGGGAAATTACCGTTTGCCGGCGCCCGCTCAAGAGGCCTACTTCCAAGTCGGATCTCGTATCGTAAAGCTTGAGCCTCTCATAGAGGAGGATTTCGAATGGCTGGCAGCCAAAATCGGCAACCTGGATCTTTCCATGGAGGACGGAAAAGAGATGGTGTTACAGGCGGGCTTCCTTCAGGGGCACGGCAACCTTCACACTAGCGGAGCACCGGAGGTAGAGGAAATCGAGGGCCACTTTCCAGATCTGGAGCTTTTGCAGCCGGTGCTTCTTTCCAGTCCCCAACCCGCGCTTCCTTCCTCATTCAGCGTTTTGCCCGACCCGGTCCTCATCGTGCTGAGCGCCAGGATAAGCCGCTCGGGTGGCCTAAGCGAGCTGCAGGTCGTTCGGGGTGTCGCGCCCCGGTTAGATGAGCTTGCTCTCCAGACGGTGCGAAACTCCTGGACTTTCTTGCCGGCTATTTCAGAAGGGAGCATTGCCGATGCCCGGCTGACTTTCAATGTGGTTTTCCGTAGGGGCCCGCCGGTTCGGCCTGCGGGCTATCCTGCCAGATTCTGAAAATATCGTTCGATGGCGCTGACCAGATCCGGGATCGAGGATCTCTCAGCTTGAACCACGATCTCTAAACCATACTCCCTGGCCGTGGCTGCTGTAATGGGCCCGATCGCGGCGTATTGGAACTGTTTCAGATCCTCAGCCTGCTGGCCGAGAGCGGCAAAATGACTCACCGTTGAGGAACTGGTGAAAGTGATCAAATCGGGAGGTTGAGTTCTTAACAGCTCCGCCAACCTGGAGCGGCTCTCCTTGGGCACTACAGTGTCATAGATTTCAATCAGGTTCACCTGGGCGCCCTGCTCGCGGAGTGTTTGGGGGAGAAGCTCACGAGCCTGGCTTGCTCGAGGAAGGAGTATCCGCAGGTCTTGAATACTCCCGCTGTTGAAGTCCAGAAAATCCTCCAGGATGCCCTCTGCCTGATAGAGCTTTGGAACCAGATCAACAGAATAGCCGTAGCTTTCGACCTTGCCCGCGGTAGCGGGTCCAATGGTGCAGATTCTGGGGAATGCGGAATCCCCCTCTGGAGCAGGTAAACGGCCCAGGGCCAGGGCCCGATCCATGAAGATCTCCACCGCGTTGGCACTGGTGAACATCAGCCAATCACAGTTCTCCAGTCCCCCCACGGCGCGGTCCAGTTCCGGAGTGGGACGGGGGCGGATCTCAATGGTGGGCAGATCCAGGACTTGAGCGCCCGCTTTCTCGAGAAGAAGCCTGAACTCGGGGGCCTGGCCGCGACTTCGAGTATTGAGAATGGTGCGATTGTGCAGGGACCCACTCATGATTGGTATGGAATGGTGGACTCTTTGAGCATTTTGTCCCCACCCTGGGAGAGGAGGTAATGGGCCGTCTCCACAGCCAGCCTCTCCAGATCCTGGGGCTGGCCGTGGCACACCCTTCTCGCCACCTCGAGGCTGGCGGGATCGGCCACAAAGGCCGTGAAGCAGGCATTTCCGTTTTCAATCGTGGCGTGAGCCCCCATGGGCACGTCACATCCGCCTCCCATTTCTTGAAGAAATCGTCTCTCGGCCAGGGTACAGTGCCGGGTGGGCAGGTCGTCAAGGGGCTTGACAAGTTGGAGAGTCCTCTCGTCAGCCGCGCGGATTTCTACCCCCAGGGCACCCTGACCTATGGCCGGAATCATGTCCTCCACTGGAAAAAGGTAAGCTATTTTCTCCTCGAGTCCCAGCCTTCTCAGGCCGGCAGCCGCCAGGACGATGCCGTCCAGGTTGCGCTCTCGGATCTTCCTGATGCGGGTGTCAACGTTGCCTCGAATGGGGGACACGACGAGGTCTTGCCGCAGCAGTTGGAGCTGTACTCGACGGCGCAGGGATCCCGTACCCAAGCGCGCTTTTTGGGGCAGCGCTTCCAAGGACTGGATCTCCGGGGAGGCTGTAATAAGCGCGTCTCGAGGATCTTCCCTCTCCGGAATAGCAGCCAGTGTCAGCCCCTCGGGTAGTTCGGTGGGAAGGTCCTTTAAACTGTGGACAGCCACATCGATACTCTGATCCAGGAGAGCCTCCTCGATCTCTTTGACAAATAATCCTTTCACGCCTCCTGTGAGCTTCGAGAGGGCGGTGTGGGGCATTTTGTCGCCGGTGGTCCGGATGACTGCAATACTGACCTCCAGATCCGGATGGTGTTTCTCGATTGCCCGCGCCAGAATTTTTGACTGCCGCAGGGCCAACTGGCTGCCCCGAGATCCAATGACGATTTTTCTCATGGTTTTTCGTCCAGGCGAAAAATCTTTCTCACCATTTCGATTTTGTGAAGGCGGCGAGTTGGATCTTCATCCGCTTGCCTGATTTCGGCTATGACGGGATGGGCAATCCTGTGAGCGGTGCTTTTCAGTGCCTTTTCCAGTCGCTGGTACTCCTGCCTGTCCAGGTTGCCGTGGTTGCTCTTGAGCTCCTCCAGACAGATCTCCTCAATGCGCTGCCGCAGGGCACTGATCAGAGGTCCGGTGCCGCGAGTGCTCTGTTGGTTCATGTATTTGGCAACTTCTGTCTGGACTATATCTTCGGCAGTCTCCGCTTCTTCACATCGCTGACGAATGTTGGCATTAATGACCGACTGCAGGTCGTCGACATCGTAAAGAAAGACGTTTTCCAGCTCATTGACATGGGGGTCGATATTGCGGGGAACGGAGATATCAATGATGAACAGCGGCCGGTACTTTCGCCGTTTGATGATTTTCTCTAGACGGTTTTTGTCCAGGAGAAGGGAAGTGGATCCAGTACAGACCAGGGCAATGTCACACCGAACCAGGTAGGTTTCCAAATCGGCGAAGGGAACTGCTTTTCCCAGTAGTTGGGCGGCTAGTTCCTGGCTGCGCTGGGGCGTCCGATTGGTGATAAAGAGCTGGCTGATACCTGAATCGAGAAGGCTGCGGGCAGCCAGCTCACCCATTTCTCCAGCCCCCAGGAGCAGAGTTGACTTTCCGGTGAGATCCCCAAAGATTTTTCGGGCCAGCTCGACGGCAACGGAACTGATGGATACGGCCGAAGCCCCAATTTGAGTCGAGCTTCTCACTTTTTTGGCGACAAAGAAAGCTCTGGGAATCAAGTCCTTGAGATAAGTTCCCACGCTTCCTGCCTGACAGGCCACGGCATAAGCCTGTTTGACCTGGGCAAGGATTTGTGGCTCTCCCACCACCATCGAATCCAGACTGCTGGCCACTCGAAAAATGTGTCGTACGGCGTCACGCTGCAGATGACTGTAAAGATAATCCTCCAGGAAGCGAGGCTGTAAGGCGTGAGAGGAGTAAAGAAATTCCTTGACCGACTCGATGATCTGCTCTTGGCTTTTCTGTCCGTGGGCGAAAACTTCCACCCGGTTGCAGGTCGAGATAATCATTCCTTCCCGCAGGCCAAACTCTGTTTGCAGGCGCATCAGAGCCGGGTGTAATTGCTCATCGGGGAAGGCAA
>JAPUKI010000079.1 GCA_027295745.1 Acidobacteriota bacterium | reverse complement strand
AAAGACGTCGAGTCCGTCACGATCGATCTCAATGAGGGAGAAGTTGTGGTCAGTGCGAAAGCCGGCACCACTATACAGGAGGAATCTTTGCGGAAGGCAGTCCATGATGCAGGTTTCACGGTTTCCTCGTTCAAGAAGATGGAGGACCCTTCCGAATGATCTCGGCGGCCGGTCAATCTTGGAAATGAGCAGCGTCGCGAGATCGATGGGTGGTTTCGACTTGGTGAGGAGAACAGCTCTTGCCGTTATCACGCTACTGTCAATGAGTTGCTTTGCAACGGCTCAAGTTCTTCCCTTCTTCACTGACACGGCTCTAACCGTAGGATTTGAATCCAACGCTTTGAGAACCTTCTCTCGATTCGTGGTTCGCAATCAACTGCGTAGCGAAGGAGAGGAGGTGCCCGATCCTTCGGATCAGGATGTCTTTGTGTTTGCCCAGGTCTTGGCCGTACCGGTGCGGATTAACTCTGATACTGTCTTCACTGCAGTGACGCGGGTCCTTCACAAGCAGCTCAACTTCACCGCCCCCGATTCTTCCAGACAGCAGCTTTCTAATACAGGACTGGGGGACACCACACTTTTGGTGAAACGACGTTTCTATGTCGACAACTTCCAGGGAGGGGGCATTCAACTGGCTCTCTTGGGTGGTGTGAAGCTTCCCACCGGTGACGATAACCAGCGGGACAATCAGGGAAATCTGCTGCCTGCTGGATTGCAATTGGGTACCGGATCGGTTGATGTGCCCGTGGGTCTTGTGTTTACTGCCTTTAAAGACCGCATCGGTTTTAATTCTTCGTTCCTCTATCAATTGAACAATGAATCCAACGGTTTTCGGTTCGGCGATGAAGCAAAAGTGAACCTTGCCTTTGGCTATCGTTTGTCTCCCAGGGAGTACACATCTTTTCAAGACAAGGTGTTGATTGCTTACCTCGAAGTCAATACCGTGGTGTCACAACGCGCTTCATTGGATGACCAGAATATGCCCGACAGCGGAGGCACAACTGTCTTTTTAAGTCCCGGAATTCAGGCTGTGCTCAATCCCCGTTTCCTGGTGGAGGCTGCCTTTCAGATCCCGCTGGTCCAGGAACTGAATGGAACTCAGCTGGCGCTTTCCCTCACAGCGAATGTAGGAATGAGAGTTCTGTTTTGAGGAGCCCCGGTATTTCAACGGAGGAAATCGCCCATTCTTTTTTGTTCGGCCTTGATATCCCCCTGGGGGGGATGTATGCTAAAAGGGTTACTTGAAGGGAAAACTCAATGGCTACTGGAACAAAAAGAAAAGTGGAGGCGGCTGACACAACCCTACATTACCTGGATGATGACGCTAAAAAAGCGTTGACCAACCGCCTTGCTCGGCTGGAGGGACATATACGTTTTCTCCGTGGAATGGTCGAGACACAGCGCTGTGCGGACGAGATCCTTCTGCAGACTGCTGCTGTCAAGGCTGCGATCAATCAGTTTTCAGCAGCTCTCTTGGACCACGAGCTCAAGGCTTGTATGAACTCGTGTATGGAGGGTGGTGTAGATGAACGGTTGGACAAAGTTACCAAGGTACTCTCGACGCTTTTAAAGCAGTCGTAGTTTTTAAATACCCGGGTTTCTTCTTGAGGAGAAAAAAATATGAGTCATAAGGTTGTTTTGGTTATCTTCTCCTGGCTTTTCCTGTCTGTTCTTCCTGTCAGTGCGGGCAGCATCGACCGTCTTATCGTGGAAGTTCAGGGAATGGTCTGAAGTGGCTGAGCGGCAGTGGTCCAAGAGACCCTCCAACGCCTGGATGGCGTTGCTACAGCCAAAGTCAACTTTTCGGAAAAGCAAGCAGAGATTGTCGTCGATGACACCTTTGTTTTGATGCCAGCCAGGATCCAAAAGACAATAGAGGACCTGGGATTTAAGACCGGAGAAATCGATGTATTGGGATCAGGCCAGATTATCTCCCGCCAGGGTACTTTTGTCATTCGGTTCGAAGGCCAGAGGGACGTCGTTCTGGTGTCTAACCAACTGACGGAAAAACTCGCTGCAGATCGGCAGCCTGTTCGCGTTGTGTTACGGGTTGTTGAAGAGAGGGGAGATGCCTTTCAGTTGAGAGTCATAAAAGTAGCAGAAGAGCAATAGCTTCTTGGTCGAAGGAAATGATCATGCAGGCAATCCCTAGCAAAGTCGTCCTCGGCGTTGGCACTCTATTAGCCGCAGTCGGCGCCTCCCTCTGTTGCATCGTGCCTATTACCGTAGTCCTCCTCGGCGTCGGCTCAGCTGCTCTGGGGATGCAACTGATGCCGATCCGTCCCTATCTTCTTGGATTGACAGGGGTGTTCTTAGGCACCGCCTTTTATCAAGTGTACAGACCAAACAGCCAGGAGTGTGCACCGGACGAGAGCTGTCGAGTGCCTGCAGGTCAACGGCGGCAACGCACTATTGTCTGGGTGTTCGCTATTGTGGCCGTCGCGGTGGCAGCACTCCCCTATTACGTAAATTGGATCATCTAACTCTACTTCAAATGACCAAGGGGCAGCTGTGATGAGCGATTCGTGCTGTTCTCCCTCTCAGAAACCACTTGCGTTACGATCCTGCCCGGTCAGCGACTTTCGTGGGAAACCCGTAGAGTGGTTGACCATTGCTGCGTTAGCTGCAAGACGTGTCCCACCGCGACAAGATTTCTGGATGTGCAAGGATCCAGACTGCGATGTGGTGTATTTTGGCGAGGATGGAACGCTGATGCTAACCAGTGATCTGCATGTGATCCCCAGTTTCAAGGGAGCTCCGAGTCGGAACGATCTGGTCTGTTACTGTTTTCTCTATAGCTGCCAAGAGATAGAGGACGAATTGAGAGCAAGTGGAGAGACGACCATCTTCGACCGGATTACTGCGGAAGTCAAAGCCGGCAATTGTGCCTGTGAGGTAAGAAATCCTTCAGGCCAATGCTGTCTAGGGGATGTGAAAAAGGCTATTCAGGAAACTCGTGAGACATTGCAATTAATGCAGTGACGAGAACTTGTAAGGTTCTGGGTATGGGGATACCTTTCTGTTTCGGCACAAGAAAGGGAAGATGAGGGATAAACTCGGTTTCTTGGGCACACTGTTCGCTTCCTTGTGCTGTCTTGGTGTGTCTGTGGTCATTGCTCCGCTCACTGCCCTCGGCCTGGGCTTTCTCATCAATGATCTAATACTCTTACCCTTGGTCCTGGTTTTCTTGCTCATTACGCTTTGGGGGCTGTATACGGGATGGAAGCGGCACGGCGTGCGGCCACCATTTTTTCTCGGTATCTTTACAGCTGTATTATTGATTCCCTCTTTTTTTGTAAGCGCCTACTTGTCCTCCCTCCTGCTTGTATTGCTCTTCGTTGCTACGGTCTGGAACACCATGGCTGCAGCTAGACCTGCCACGCAGGCTTGATCGAGTACAGAAAGGAGAGCCGAAAACCCCACTTCGATTACAGGCGCGCTGGCACAGAAGGTGGGAGACCATCATGCCAAAGAGCTTTGATCTTACCGTGATCGGTACGGGATCGGCGGCTGCCGAGGTAGCCAGCCGGTGTCGAGATTCAGGCTGGAATATAGCCATCATCGATTCTCGCCCGTACGGCGGAACCTGTGCGCTGCGGGGATGTGACCCCAAGAAAGTGCTTGTTGGCGCCACGGAGGCACTGGACTGGACGCATCGTTTGGAGGGCAAGGGCATCCAAGCCAACGGAATCGAGATCAACTGGTCAGAACTGATGCGGTTTAAGCGCACCTTTACCGATCCGGTTCCCAAAAGTAATGAAAAATGGTTTGCCCAGGCCGGCATCGAGATGTTCCACGGCCAGGCCCGCTTCACGGGTCCCACAACAGTTCAGGTCGGGAGCGACAGCTTGGAGAGCAAGTATGTCCACATTGCTACAGGAGCAAAACCCGTAGAGCTCAAGATTCCGGGTCAGGAGCACGTCATCACCAGCACCGAATTTCTTGAACTCGAAAAGCTGCCTTCCAGGATCGTATTCGTGGGAGGGGGTTACATATCTTTTGAGTTCGCTCACGTGTCCGCGCGGGCCGGAGCACAAGTCACCTTGCTTCACCGCAGTGCCCAGCCGCTCAAGGGCTTTGACCCCGACCTGGTCGCTATGCTGGTGGAGAGGACGCGCAAACTCGGCGTCGATGTACAACTTGAAGCCGAAGTTTGTGAGGTTGAGAGGTCCGGGAAACGACTGACCGTCCAGACCTCCACCTCGGATGGCAACCGGTCCTTCGAGGCTGACCTGGTGGTGCATGGTGCCGGTCGAGCTCCAGAAATCGATGATCTCGGCCTGACAGAGGCCGGCATTGAGCACGACAAGCGAGGCGTGAAAGTAAACGAATTCTTGCAGAGCGTTTCAAACCCCGCCGTGTACTCGGCGGGAGATTGTGCCGCAACCGATGGCCCGCCGCTGACTCCGGTGGGGGGCTACGAAGGAGGCATCGTGGCGGCTAATCTACTCAACGGCAACCAACGTCAGGCGTCCTATCCCCCCATTCCCAGCCTGGTTTTCACCATTCCTCCCCTGGCCTCTGTAGGCCTTCAGGAATCAGAGGCCCAGGAGCAGGGCCTGAGCTTTGTGACACACTTTGAAAGGACAGGCTCCTGGTACTCCTCGGCCCGGATCGGCGAGGAGTACTCTGGCTATAGGGTACTGGTTGAGGAAGGAAGCGGACGGATTCTGGGGGCCCATATACTGGGTCCCAACGCTGAGGAACTCATCAATCTCTTTACGATGGCCATGGCTGGGGGCCTGCATTCCCAAGAGATCAAAGAGATGATCTTTGGATTTCCGACCTACGCTTCCGACATCAGTTTCATGATCTAAAAGAGATTTGAGAGGTTCCGAGACAGACACTTCAAACTGCTACAACCATCATCCAAGGAGATGAGAAAATGAAAACACTTATTTGCCATACCTGTGGCTGTTCCCTGGTAAGGCTGGGGATCAGCAAAGATGAGACGACCCTTAACAGCCATGAAGGCAGAGAGTACAGCTTCTGTTGTCAGCCGTGCGTCGATCTGTTCATCACTGATCCCGTCAAGTACCTTCGGGAAACGGAGGACGTGATCGTATGCCCAGCCTGCTTGGGTGAGAAGCCAGTGGAGCGGTCCGCCACATTGAATTGGGCAGGGCAAGAAATACACTTTTGCCATTGTCCCTATTGCCGAGAAGAATTTCAGAAAGACCCTGATCGTTATATTAATCGTCTGGAAGGCACGACACCTTTTGAGAGCGAGCTTCGCCATAACTGATCAATACAGACAGGTAGAATCACGGCTTCAACCCGGGATCTATCATCCACTTCCCTGTCCAAGTCTAGCGACTCGGTGTCTTCCGGTCCCACACTTTCTACCCCTGTTGCCGCGCGCTATTCCAGTTCCGCAAACCGTTTTTCGAACTCCGGCTTCAAACTTTCGTGCTCCTTGATGAGTTCCTCCAGCTCCTCAAAGAGGTTCTGAATCTCAGCCTGGAGTACACTACTGCGCCGCGCCAGTTTGGCAATCGACTCCCTCTCGCCTTCGGTTGCCGCCTCACACAGCAAAGCTTCGACCTGTTTCGCCTCCTCTTCGTGGGCTGCCATCTCCTTCTCGACCTCCTCGATACGAGTCTTCAGGGGTTTCAGACGCTGGGACCGCTCCGCCACCAGCTGTGCCCGCAGGCGACGTAGTTCTTTTCGACTTCTTCCCCGCTTCGGAGTCCGTTTGGTCACCTGGTTCTGGGAGCTCCGCTCTTCCCTCCAGCCCACCCGCTCCAGAAAATCCTGATAGCCGCCCTCAAAGAGACGGCTCTGCCCGCCGTCGAACACCACCAGCCGGTTGGCCACCCGGCGCAGGATCAGCTCACTGTGAGTAACCAACACGACCGCTCCCTCGAAGACCTCCAGCGCATGCATCAGGCCCTCGGTCGACTGCATGTCCAGGTGATTGGTGGGCTCGTCCAGAATCAACAGATTGGCCGGGCTCACCAGGAGCTTGCCCAACAGGACACGACTCTTCTCGCCACCGGAGAGGACCTGCACTTTCTTGAGGGCATCGTCACCCGGGAACATCATGAGACCGCAAATCTTGCGTGCGGCACCGCGGCTATGGTCGGGATGGGCCGATAGGATTTCTTCCTCTATGGTCTTCTCGGGATCCAGGCGCTCCACATTATTCTGACCGTAGTAGGCCACCTGAGCCTTGGGATGCAGCTGAATCTTGCCGGTGACCGGTTGAAGGGCATGGGCGAGCAACGACAGGAGTGTCGTCTTTCCTCGGCCATTGGGGCCGATAACCGCGATCCGATCCTTGGCAGCCACCTGAAATTTCAATTCCTCGATCAGGGTCGGCCCATCGGGATAGTGAAAGGAAAGTCCCTCCACGTTCATAATCTTCTTGGCCGCAAAGGGAGCGGCATGGAACCGGAAGCTCAAATCATGGATCTCGTCGAGACGCTCCAGGGTCTCCGCCTTCTCCAGCTTTCTAATGCGCGATTGCACCGCCCTGGCTTTGGTGGCTTTGGCCCGAAAGCGCTGGATGAACCGCTCCTGCTGACGACGATTCCGCTCCTGATTCAGGCGCGTCTTTTCATGGATTTCCTCTTCCTGGACAATCTGTGCGAAGACCTTGTGGGTGGTACCTTCCACCTTGCGTAACTTGCAACGCTGAATCGCCATGGTATGGGTCGTCACCTGGTCCATGAACTCGCGATGGTGGGTGATCAGAATCATCTCGCCACGCCAGGCACGAAGAAAACGCTCCAACCAGCGCATGGAGACAATGTCCAGGTAATTGGTGGGCTCGTCCAACAGCAGCAGGTTGGGCTCGGAAACCAGCACCTTGGCAAGGTTGAGACGCACCTGATAGCCGCCCGACAGCTT
>JAPUKI010000078.1 GCA_027295745.1 Acidobacteriota bacterium | reverse complement strand
GCCTGATTGATAAGGCTTTAGGGGGTTACATGGACTCGCCAGGTGACACACCTAGTGACACAGGGCGAATTTTGAAGTTTTCACGAAAGCTGTAAATGATTGATTTAATTGGCTCCCCAGGTAGGACTCGAACCTACAACCCTCCGGTTAACAGCCGGATGCTCTGCCAATTGAGCTACTGAGGAGCAGTCAGGACTAGAGTATATCGTCAGATCCCATCTTCAGGTCAAGGTCGATCGAGGGGTATTCGTACTGGCGAAGCCTGGGATTATTCGGTAATGGGAGCCCTTTTCAGGCCTGGCTCATGTCACAGCGCTTTGACAAAATGGCCCAATTAGGATAAAAAGGAGTCTCTTACACCTCGAAACCGGAGCGATCCGGCCAGAGGGAGGTTAACGGAACATGCCGAAAAACTTGCTCGTGTTGCTGATGACGGTTTCTCTCCTGACGGTCTCGCCAGTGGTGGCAGCTCCCCCAGGGGCTGAGGCTGCCAATGAGAAAGCACCCCTGACTGAAGAGGATATTTTCTCAGGGACCTTTCACACGCTGGAGCAAGTAACGGGGTTGGGTATTTTGGGGCTTCGTATTCTCTATGAAACCTCCGGTGCCCAGAACTTCGAGGAATTTGCTGAAGCTTTGTTGACGGCTTACATCCTGCGTGTGGACCCTCAGTTTGTCCTGCGGGGTCTGTATGTAAGCAACTTAAAGGAAATCTTACACGATTTTGGCTTGACTCCTGACCAAGTCAAGGAAGCCATTGAGCTGGCAAAACGTCAGCTCAAGAGTGCTGACGAGGAGTGGAGAAAACGGACCTGATGGTTGCCACGGGGAAGTTCTAGCTTTCTTTACTTCTTTTGATCTGGGGCCTTCTTCTCCTTTTTCTCTGGAACCGCTTCCTCCCCTTCCCTTTCCACCAGCTCGATAATTGCCTTTTCTGTATTGTCACCCTTGCGGAAACCAAGCCGGATGATTCGCGTGTATCCACCCCTCCGGTCGGCATAACGTGGGGCCAATGAGTCAAACAACTTGTGCACAACCGATTTCCTGCGGATGATTGACAGCGCCCGACGACGAGCGTGGAGGCTCTCCCGTTTGCCCAGGGTAATCATTTTCTCTGCAAAGGGACGCAACTCTTTAGCTTTGGCAATCGTCGTGATGATTCTTTCTTTTTCCAAGAGCTCCGTCACCATGTTGCGCAACATGGCCATCCTGTGACTGGTTGTGCGACTCAGCTTTCGACCTGACCAGCGATGTCTCATAACTTTGGTTCCAGTATTCCCAAGACCATCTTGTTCTCTTTTGTCAGCTGTCAGTTGTCAGCTGTCAGCGTTTTAAAGGTCAGCTTCCTCCGTGACGGGCCGGCCCTGCTCATCCAATCTCATGGCGAAGGAAAGTCCCATGCCGGACAAAATCTCCCGGATTTCATTCAAGGACTTGCGGCCAAAGTTTTTGGTCTTGAGCATTTCCGCTTCGGTTTTGGTGACCAGCTCCCCAATGTTTCGGATATTGGCATTCTTCAAACAGTTATAGGAACGTACGGAGAGCTCCAATTCCTCTACTGACTTGCTGAGGTTCTCGTTGACGGACTCAAGTTCTTCGTCTTCCTCTTCTGTTTCCGGGACCTCGGGCTCTTCTTCATAATTGATAAAAATGAACAAGTGATCCTTGAGAATCTTAGCGGCTTGCCCCACAGCATCTTGCGGCGAGAGACAACCGTTGGTCCAGACATCCAGGTTGAGTTGATCATAGTCGGTTAACTGCCCCAGTCGTGCGGCCTCAACATGAAAATCAACTTTCTTGACCGGTGAATGCACTGAATCCAGAGGAATATAAGAGATGTCCAGCTCCTCGTCGAAATTCTCATCGGCCGGAACGTATCCGCGTCCAGCCTTGACCCGCATTTCCATTTTCAGACTGGCCGTATCATTGACCGTAGCAATAAAGATATCCGGATCCAGTATCTCCACATCCGGGTCGGGTTTAATATCTCCTGCCTTCAGATCGCCCGCACCAGTCGACTCCAGGTAAAGGGTCTTGGGGCGATTGACATGAAGCCTGATGGGAATCTTCTTCAAATTCATAATGATGTCGGTCACATCCTCTCTCACCCCTGGAATCGATGAGAATTCATGAAGAATGCCCTCAACCTTGACTGCCGTGATGGCCGCACCTTCGATTGAGGAGAGAAGCACTCTGCGCATTGCGTTCCCAATCGTGGTGCCGAAGCCTCGCTCGAAAGGCTGAGCCTGGAAGTTTCCGAAAGTCGGACTGGCTGACTTCGGATCACTAAAAAGTCTTTTGGGTCTTTGAAAACCTGCCATATATAGTCTCCAATATCTCTGTTGTTTGTTGGACGGACTGATGGTGTTACTTTGAATAGAGCTCGACGATCAGTGACACTTCTATGGGCAACCCGATGTCTTCGTGCAGGGGTAATTCGACCACCCGGCCTTTGAAGTTCTCGCCGTCGAGCTGAAGCCAGGCAGGAACTCCTCGTCCCACCGTTTCTTCCATACTGCTTCGAATCAATACATTCTCCTGACTCTTCTCCCGAATCGAGATCTCATCGCCCTTGGATACCAGACAGGAAGGGATACTCACTTTTCGGCCATTGAGCATGACATGTCCGTGCCGGACCCACTGCCGCGCCTGACTTCTGGAGCTGGCAAACCCGAGACGGTAAACAATGTTATCCAGGCGCCGTTCCAGGAACTGCATTAGCAGTTCGCCAGTGATTCCCTTCTTGCGGGCGGCCTTTTCGAAGTAGAGTCGGAACTGATTCTCCAGAACGCCATACATTCGTTTGACTTTCTGCTTCTCCCGAAGCTGCAGCCCGTAGCCAACGATTTTTCTTCGAAAGCGGCTCCTGCGTCCTTGCTCACCCGGCACAAAGTTTCTCTGCTCGATCGCGCACTTTTCGGAGTAGCATCGCTGCCCTTTCAGGAACAGCTTCATCCCTTCTCGTCTGCAAAGTCTACAAACAGGCCCTGTGTATCTTGCCAAAACTCTAGCTCCTGACTCCTATCTTCTTCATCATCGTTACACCCGGCGTCGTTTGGGCGGCCGACATCCATTGTGAGGAATGGGAGTGACGTCCTTAATGGTACGAACGCCCAATCCTGCCGCCTGCAATGACCGAATGGCGGCCTCCCGCCCAGCCCCCGGCCCTTTGATCCTGACGTCGCAGTACTTCATCCGATACTGATCACGAGCGGCTACTGCAGCTGCATGAGCCGCTTGAGAGGCTGCAAAAGGAGTACTCTTGCGACTTCCCCGGAAGCCCCGTGCTCCGGCGCTGCAGCTGGTGAGCACATTACCCTCTAAATCCGTGATGGTAATCACTGTGTTGTTAAAGGTGGCCTTAATGCATGCAATCCCATGCACTACGGTTATTTTCTCTTTCTTTTTCTTTGATCTCTTTTTAGCTGATTTCTTTGCTTTAGCCATCTTCTGTGCTTTCTCTACCTCTTCCTTCTATGAATTCCCGACTTACGCGGACCCTTTCTGGTACGGGCGTTCGTATGGGTCCTCTGGCCTCGCACGGGTAGGCCCCGACGGTGACGCGTTCCACGGTAACAGTTGATATCCATCAACCGCTTGATATTCAGCTGCAGTTCTTTGCGAAGATCGCCCTCTACCCTTCCCTCATCTTGAATCAACTTGCGGATGCGCCCGGACTCCTCTTCAGTGAGGTTTTTGATCAATGTGTCCACACTCACATCGGCCCGCTTCAAGATCGAGGTGGCCCGTGATTTCCCAATCCCATAGATATAGGTCAATGCTATCTGGGCCCGCTTGTTGTCGGGAATATTCACTCCTTCTAGTCGCATAGAACCTTCATGAGTTTCATCCCTGACGTTGTTTGTGCTTGGGGTTAGGACAGATCACTCGCACAACACCCTTTCGTCGAACAATTTTGCACTTCGGACAAATCTTTTTCACCGAGGCTTGAACTTTCATCAGCTGAGCCCGTTCAGTTCACTCAAGATCCATGGCCCATTGTCTGTTACGGCCACTGAATGCTCGAAGTGGGCACTGTACCCACCATCGGCCGTAACCGCTGTCCACTTGTCATCCAGCACCTTGACCTCAGGCCCTTGACTGTTCACCATGGGCTCTATGGCCAGGACCATCCCTTCAACCAGTCTCGGTCCTCGTCCCGGTTGGCCGTAGTTGGGCACCTGAGGTTCCTCGTGCAGGGAGCTGCCAATACCATGTCCCACAAACTCTCGTACCACTGAAAACCCGTTGGCTTCCACAAAGTCCTGGATGGTAGAGGAAATATCGGATACCCGGTTTCCCACCATGACCTTTTTGATCCCTTTATACAGCGATTTCTTGGTCACTTCGAGGAGGCGCCTCAAGTCGTCAGAAATTTCGCCCACCGGGAATGTCCAGGCGGAATCTCCACAATATCCCTTATAGTGAACGCCCACATCCAAGCCGATGATGTCCCCTTCCTGCAGAGTCCCATCGTTTGGAATTCCGTGGACAATCTGATCGTTCACCGACGCACA
>JAPUKI010000077.1 GCA_027295745.1 Acidobacteriota bacterium | reverse complement strand
ATCTCCCCAGCAATGTTCAGAGACTCCAGGGCAATTTTTTGGGCCGATTGCTTAGTGAATCTCAGAAGGGCCTGAGCTGCTGCCAGGGCATAAGGTCCTCCCGATCCTATCGCTAACACTCCATTGTCCGGCTCAATCAAGTCTCCCTCTCCGGAAATTAAAAACGAGTGTTTTTTGTCACTCACCACTAGTTGGGCCTGCAGATGTCGTAACACTTTGTCAGTACGCCATTCTTTAGCCAGTTCTACAGCGGCTCGGGGGAGGTTCCCTTGAAATTGTTCCAGCTTACTCTCAAATCGAGCGAAAAGAGAAAAGGCATCAGCCGTTGAGCCAGCAAAGCCAGCCAGGACCTGATCATCATGAAGCCGACGAATCTTTTTAGCAGTACTCTTGATAACCGTGTCGCCCAAGCTCACTTGACCGTCTCCCGCCAGAGCTACCTGCTTGCCCCGCCTCACCAAGAGTATCGTTGTCCCACGGAGCATTCCCATAATGACCGGTTCAAGTATATTATAAGACTCCTTGGGCGAGCAAAGCCGTCGAGACACGAGCCGCCTAGACCATCACTCCTGAATTGCGCAAGCGGTAGATTTTGGAGTTGATTTCACCTCCCAGCAGCAAGAAGAAGCTGGAAAAGTACAACCAGATCATCAATAAAATGAGAGTCCCAAGGCTTCCGTATAGCTGCTGATAAAACTCGTAGTTGACGAATCGATTGACGAAGAAGGCGAAACCGCTGGATCCCACAATCCAGCTCAGGCTGAAGATTACACTACCCGGCGATAGCAGACTCCAGGGAAGGGGTTGGGCAGGAAGGGCAGAGTATACAATCTGCATTCCGATATTGAGAAAAGCAAAAATCAAGATCCAGCGACAGGTAAAGTAAATGCCACCCAGATGAACCTGGAATGAAGGATAAGGTTCGACGGTTATGTGTTGCAAGGAGATCTGGATCAGCCAGTCACCGAAGAAAAGAAGAATGCCTGAGCCAACCACAAAAAAGGATACCAGGATGGTCACCCCAATGGCCAGCAGTCGTATCTTTAAATAGGGGCGAGTCTCTTCGATTGCCAAAGCTCGATTGAGGTCCCCTACCATTCCAGCAAAGCCCACCGAAGCCCACCAAAGCGTCAACAAGATGCCCGCCGAGACCACTCCGCTATTCTGGGAATTAACCAGGTCGATGGTGAAGTCGTGGACCCAGGCGTAAGTTCTCTCGGGCAGAAATTGATTCATTTCCTGCAGGATCTTGTTCAGTAGGTCGGGTTCGATGGGGATAAAACCAATGACCGCACTGACAAAAATGAGGAAGGGAAAGAAGGCGAGTAGGAAGTAAAAACTGAGTCGGGCGGCCATTCCCTTGCAATCGTCCCGCTTGATCCCCCTCCACACACCGATCCAGAATCTCCTCTTTGAGAGGTAGGAAAAGGCTTGCAAATCGAGCTTTAGGGGATTCAGTGGCATGCGAGCCGAAGGGATCAGAGGGATGCCTGGCAGGCTGTACGGATGTAACGATAATCCTCGAAACAGCGATGGCACCCGAAAAGGTGCTCAATTGTGTCGATTACTTCTGTATCGGGGAGCTGATGTTCTGCCAGAGAGCGGAGTTTCATCGGATGAACATGGCGCCGCCGGCTGTCCGCTGGGAAGGTGATTGTAAACAGGATTTTGGTGATCACCGGTGTACTCATATGACTAAAAATATGATACCAAATTCGGGAGTCAAGGCAAAGGATAGAGGCCGCCTGTGCTATATTCCTTACAGTGGGCAGAGACATCGATAGGGCCAGCCAACGGGCCTCTCAGCTGCGGCAAAAGCTTGAGCACCACAACTACCGATATCATGTCCTGGACGATCCCGTCATTAGTGACGAGAAGTACGATCACATGTTTCGGGAACTGGTTGTTTTGGAGCAGGAATACCCGGAGCTTGTCGTCTCAGACTCTCCGACTCAACGGGTGGGCGGGGAACCTCAGGAAAGATTCCAAAAGGTGGAGCACCATGCCCCGATGTTAAGCCTGGGGAATGCCTTCAATGGAGAAGAACTGTGGGCTTTCCACAAGCGGATCAGTAAGCTTCTTGAAACAGATGAAGTGGATTTCGCAACGGAATTAAAGATTGACGGCGTGGCCGTGGCCGTGACTTATGAGAATGGAGTCTTGGTACGAGGAGCCACAAGAGGCAATGGTTTAGTTGGAGAGGGTGTCACCGCCAATCTGAAAACGATTCGGGCCATTCCCCTGAAATTTCGCAAGGGTGTATCAAGACCTGAAATCGTTGAGGTGCGGGGAGAAGTTTATCTTCCTGTTTCTGCCTTTAACCGGATGAACGAAGAACGTGCCGAAGCGGGTCAAAGCCCTTTTGCCAACCCACGCAATGCAGCAGCCGGAGCTCTTCGCCAACTCGATCCTCGCATGACCGCCTTGCGGCCTTTGGCCTTCTTTGCCTACTCCATTGGATATGTGGCAGGCATGAGCTTCAAGACCCAGATCGAGGTCCTTAAGCAGCTGCGTGAATGGGGATTTCCCGTGAATGCTCACCACCGCCATCAGGAGGCGATGGCTGAAGTTGTCCAGTTTTGTTACGACTGGGAAAGGAAAAGGGACTCCCTGGATTATCAGATCGACGGGGTGGTCGTAAAGGTCAATCGTCTCGATTATCAGGATCGCCTGGGAGTGGTGAGCCGTGACCCCCGTTGGGCAGTTTCTTACAAGTTTCCCGGGCAGCTGGCAACGACACGTCTTCTCGAAATCAGAATCAACGTTGGGCGCAGTGGAGCATTAAATCCCTATGCGGTTCTGGAACCGGTTCAGGTCGGAGGTGTGACCATTCGCACAGCGACCCTCCACAATGAAGACTTTATCCGACGGAAGGACCTTCGTGAGGGAGACGTCGTAGTAGTGAAGCGGGCAGGAGATGTGATTCCTCAGGTAGTTGGGTCGGTGCGCGAGAAAAGAACCGATCGGGAAAGGGAATTCAGATATCCGGATCGTTGTCCCGTTTGTAAGGCGCCGGCCATCAGGGCAGCGGGAGAGGCCATGGCCTACTGTACCAACCGCCAATGTCCGGCCCAGGGTCTGGAGGCACTCAAGCACTTCGTCAGTCAGGGGGCCATGGACGTTCGCGGCTTGGGCCCGCAGACGTTGGAAAAGCTTCTCGAGCTGAAGTTGATCCAAGATCCGTCGGGTCTGTATCTTCTCACTGAGGAGGATGTCGCTCAGCTTCCCAGCTTCAAGGAGAAGTCCATTGCCAACCTGGTCAGCGGCATTGAGCAAAGTAAGTCACAGCCTTTCCACCGTGTTCTCTTCGCCCTAGGGATCCGCCATGTGGGAGAGAGTATTGCGGGACTCCTGGCTGCTCACTTTGCTGACATCGACCCCTTGATGGAAGCAGGTGAAGATGAGATTTCGTCCATCGATGGCATCGGACCTGAAATCGCCGGCAGTGTCCGCAATTACTTCATGGCAGAGGACAACTGTGGTTTGATTGAGAGGCTAAGGGAAGCCGGAATCCATTTTCAGTCCGCCCAAAAGGCATTGAAGGGCGAGGGGCCCCTGGCGGGAAAAACGTTTGTCATTAGTGGCAGCTTGCCCACCTTCAGTCGCGCCCAGGCCACGGAGTTCATTGAAAGTCAGGGCGGAAAAGTGACCTCTTCTCTATCCTCGAAGACCGGTTTTCTGGTGGTGGGTGAGTCACCCGGATCAAAGCTGGAGAAGGCCAAGCAATTGAACATACCCCAGATCGGCGAAGAAGAGTTGAAGACTATGGCACAAGCCAAATCCAAGTTGTGAGCCGGTTTCTTCTATTGCACTTTCTCAAAGAACCATCTATCGTTCTGTTGCCCTGTGAAATTGAGAGTTAGAGCACCCACTCGCATTACTCTGGCCGGTTCGACCCTCGATATCTATCCTCTCTACCTGTTTGAGGGAGGTGGACTGACTCTTAATGCTGCAATTGACCTGTGCACTGAGGTAGAACTCGAAACGCGATCAGACCAGAGGATCTGCATCGAGGCCACTGATCTGGATCTCGTCCTGGAAGGTCCTGACTTGGAGGCGTTGCACAGTAATGGAGAATTCGCCCCGCTTGATCTGATCTTGCGTATTTTAAGGTTCTACAGGCCCAGGCAAGGGCTCAGTGTGCGGACGCACAGCAGCGTTCCTCCCGGTTCCGGATTAGGAGGCTCCTCTTCTCTGTTGATCTGTTTGAGCACAGCTCTGGTCCAGTTGGAGAATCGCCCTGTCAACAAACAGCAGATGATTGATTGCGGAGCGAATATTGAGGCACAGTCCCTTCGTGTTCCCACCGGCAAACAGGACTATTTCCCAGCGGCCTATGGAGGATTCAATGCTCTGTGGTTCGAAATCCAAGGTATTCGCCGAGAACCGCTCACTTTTTCAGCTAAATTGAAGAACCAGCTGCAAGATCAGATGCTGTTGGGATATTCTGGCGTGTCACGTTTTTCCGGAAGCAGTAATTGGAGCATCATGAGAAGGTACATTGAAAACGAAGGCCCAACAGTACTCAGGCTAGGGAAGATCAAGGAGATAGCACTGGCCATGTACCAAAGTCTCAAGGAGGAAGATCTGGACAAGTTCGCCGACTGTCTGGCCGCGGACTGGGAAAACCAGAAGGGATTAGCTGAAGGGGTGACAACTCCCCAGATTGAGAGGATTTTCCAGGCAGCCCAGCGGGCAGGAGCCCTGGCCAGCAAGATTTGCGGCGCAGGGGGTGGAGGATGTTTTTTTACATTGGTTGGCGAAGGCTCTCAGCAGGCGGTAAAGAAGGCCATCCAGGAGAGCGGAGGAGAGATTCTGGATTACCGCTTTTCGGAATCCGGTGTGCAAGTTGTGGAGGAAGAACCTTTTTAGATGTCTCGAGTGGATCTGGAAAGTTGTCCTAACTGTCACTATACACTCCTGGACAGGAGCACCTATTGCCCTTATTGTGGGACACAATTGACATATCCGGTGTGGAAGAAATTGGGTGCCTGGATTTTGTTAATCTTGATCGGCTATGGACTTCTCAGGTGTCATGT
>JAPUKI010000076.1 GCA_027295745.1 Acidobacteriota bacterium | reverse complement strand
CCGTCCAGTCAGAGAGACTCGTGAAACTGCTGCGACCCCTCTGATCGAAGATGAAGTATCGCCCGACCTTGTGATAATTCTTGACCTCCAGGTAGTTTCTACCTCCCATTGCTTCAACAGCGGCTGCTACGACTTCAGTGGCTCTGGGGTGTTGTGCGGCTTTTGCCGTCAGGCCTGAGAACTGAAAACAGACAATGAACAACAGACAGCAGACCATGGAGAGGCTAACCGCTGACAGCTGACAACTGACAGCTGACAACTGGATTCTGGATTCTGGATTCTGGATTCTCATCCTCTCTCTCTCTCCTATCTCCTAACTCCTGCCTCCTGACTCCTGTCTCCTATTCTCTCAATTCCCAATGTATTTGGCATAGACGGCTCGAGCCTCGGTGAAGTCATTCGTTCCTCGAATGATGGAGCGCCCATCGGAAAACAGCGCAATCTCGTAGCCGTCAATTCGAATCTTCATCAAGAATTCATTCAAATCGATTTGGGCACTCTTGTCGAGGCGTTTGGAGATTTCCTGAAAGTCTGAACGGGTCGGGCGGGGCGGACAGATCTGAACCGCGTTGCGACCACACAAGCGTGTCAGCTGTGCCTTCTCCTGTCCTTCCAGAAAGCGAAATTGGTGTTGACCACAACACCGACACTCGGAGCTGCGCGCTCTTGTGGCTGCTATCGTCTGCCAGATTCCAGTCCACACATCAATCTGGAGAATCTCCTGAGCAGGAGACTCTCCAACCAAAAGCTTCATCCCCTGGGCAACCTGGAAGGCTGCGATGACATGAACGACTGAAGCAAGAATTCCCGCAGTATCACAGGTTTCTGTCGTTCCGACTTCCGTCGGTTGCTCAAACAGGCATTGAAGACAGGCTGAAATTTCAGGCTGGACGGCAAAGGATACTCCATAACTCCCTACACAAGCTCCATAGATCCAGGGGATCTCCCGTTTTACTGCGAAGTCATTGATCAGAAAACGGGTCTCAAAGTTATCCGTGCCATCCACAATCAGGTCACACTTTTGGCACAACTTGTCGATGTTCTGCCAGGTGACGTCTTCGATCACTCCCTTGACTTCAACATCGGAGTTGATGGCACGAAGCGCTCTTTGGGCAGCGGCCGCTTTGGGAAGTCCTCTGTAAGCGTCTTGTTCGGTAAAGAGGCTCTGCCGCTGCAGATTGCTTTCCTCGACGAAGTCGCGGTCGATCAATGTCAACTTGCCGATACCGGCCCTCGTCAACATCTCTGAGCTGACCGTTCCCAGGGCCCCGCACCCGATGACCACGACCTGAGAGGCCCGAATCTTCTTCTGCCCTGCTTCTCCGATGGCAGAAAAGAGAATCTGGCGGGAATATCGATCTGTCATGGTCTGATTGTATCACCTCCTGGAAAGATCTGAGCGCCAGTTGTGTCGAGGTCGAGCACTCGAGAACTGGCTTGGGTGTTGCCATCTGAAAGCGTTTCGAGCATCCAGCTTGCGATCTCGTCATAGTGATCATCCGCCAGTACGATTGCAGCTGAGCCGGAGCCGCTAATAGAAATCCCCAACAGAGAGCCTGCAAGCTCAGGGGCGAGATTTTCCAGGTTGAGCAGCTGTTTCATACCTGGAACCAGCTCTGCTCGAAACGTTTGGTGGAGCCGGTCAGAAGTGGCTTCCCGCAGCAGATCTTTCCGTCCGCTGTTCAATGCGTGAATCAGCAGCGCACAGCGCTGTAGATTGTAGGTGGCATCTTGAAGAGAGTAGTTTTTCGGTAAGATGGCCCGGGCTTCACGAGTCGAGATCTTTGTCTGGGGAATAGCCAGGACAAACCTGCAGGACAAGGTGGAGAGGAGCTTTTCAGCCTGCATTTGATTGTCGTTCACCCACGACACCACCCAACCGCCCAGGAGGCTGGCTGCCAGGTTGTCGGGATGGCCTTCCAGTGGATAGGCAACCTGGAAGATCTGGTCTGCATCGAAGGTGGAACCGCTGACGGATTCCGCTATTTTGATACCCGCTATGATGGCTGCGGCACTGCTTCCCAGCCCCCGGCTGAGTGGAACCGGGTTCTCCATGCTGATGTGCAGGCCAGGGGGGGTGGATCCTAGAAGCGAGAAGGCTTCATGCAAAGACCGCGAAATCAGATTGTCTTCCTGAGAAAAAGAGAAGCCTGAGTTTTCGCCTTGAACCCATTTGATATGCTTTCCAGCCGTTGGTTCGACATGAACCGTCAAGTAAAGACTCAAGGCCGCAGAAACGGTATCAAAACCAGATCCCAGATTACTGGTGCTGGCAGGAACACGAACGGAGAAAGGCTCATGCAACATAGTCTGTTGTCTCTTGTCTATTGTCTATTGTCAGTTGTCAGCTGTCAGTTGTCCCCTGTTGCCTCTCGAATCATCTCCCTCAGCATTTCCCGCTCAGGAGAAATGCCAGTCCAGGCGACAAATTGAAGAGCCGCTTGCTCAACGAACATCTCCATCCCAGAGATGGTCTTTAGACCCTGGAGACGCGCCAACTCCAGCACCCGAGTTTGCTCGGGACGATAAACCAAGTCATAGATCAGTTCAAAGTCGAGTTGATTCTTTTGTAGGGGAGAATCCTGGACTTTGGGAAATTGTCCAACAGGAGTGGCATTCACACAGATATCAGCGGCCATTGGCAAATCAGAAAACAGGGTAGAGCGGCAGCCGTAGCGGTTGGCGAAGCAGGACACCCTTTCCCGATCTCGTCCAACCACCGTAACCTCCACCCCCTGGTCCTGCAGGGCCTTGACTACGGTGTGGGCAACACCGCCATTCCCCAAAACAAGTGCCGTCTTGCCCTTGAGCGAGAAACATGATTTCAGTGCACCCAGAAAGGCGTCGTAGTCGGTGTTCAGGCCCTCCCACCGCGAGCCTTTCTTCGTTAGTGTGTTTAGGGACGCGACGGGAGACCTCTTCACCTGGACAACTTTCAGGACGTCCGTTTTGAAAGGCAACGTCACACTGAATCCCTGGAAGGGAAGCCGGCTGTTCCTGATGTATTCAAACCAGGTTTCAACATCGTCAAGTGGGAAGGGAAGATAGACCTTTTCCAATTGATAGTGTTGGAAAAGCCGGTTGTGAATAACCGGTGACAGTGAATGGGCTATAGGATTCCCCAACAGGCCATAGATAACGGGGTTGCTCCTCCAGTTGGGCAACTTGTAACGTTCGATAGCGTTCTGGAGCGTGAGTTGACCGGGGGCGACCTGACTTCGCTCGTCTTCTGCCACGTAGGTCCAGAAGTTTCCCAAAAATCCTCCCAGTAACCGGGAAGGTTGCCCCAGATCTCCCATCCCCAAGATGACGCAGGGAGCCACCTTCAGCATCGATTCCATCCACTCGAGCAATTTGGCCAGTTGTTGTGTCGTGGTGACGGAGACGGCCAGTTTGATCACATCGCCACCTGTTTCACGCATGCTCTGAAAACGAGAAGACAAATCTTCGGGAAAACGGTCAAAACAATGGTAGGATCGCACGATCCGAGTGGAAGAGGGAATGAGCAGGCTCTCCCCCACATCGTGCTCCAGATCTAACCATGCAAAGCCCGAGTGGGCGGCCTTTTGCAGCAGGTTCAGGCGATCTCTTTCTTCCCCTCGATAACGACCTCCCTCGCGTCGAGGACGACAGGTGGCGATGAAATCAGTGCCCTGACAGGTGGGGACTGAGGGTAGGCTTGGCTCGGCCAGGTGATCTAAGCGAACCTCGATATAGCGAACTTGACCCGTGTATCGGGCAATTTTCTGTGTCAAGGTGGCAGAGGAAGGTTCTGCCAGAGTGAGACAAAGATTGATCATTCAGCCGAGCTTGATCCGCACCAGTTCAAGATGCTTTTCCCGTGTTGACTAGTGCACCCAAGCCTTTGCGGCGCCTTCGTAGAATTTGGATGGGGCGCCGATAGGCGCGGCGTTTGCGATATTTGACGCTTTCGTCGATCTGGCTCCAGAATTTTCTAAAGTACTGGACCATGGACACGGTGGCCAGCACGACCACCACCCAGAGGAAAACGATGCCTGCGGCGTTGAAAGAGCTCTCAGGATAACGCCATCCCAGGATCAAGAGACTGACACACACCACCTGACTGGCCATCTTCGATTTTCCGAGTCGGGAGGCATCGATGGTGAAACCTTCAGTCGATGCAATACTACGCAGGCCAGTGACAGCAAATTCCCTGCCAACGATGATTACCACCATCCAGGCAGGGGCGATGCCCAGTTCAACGAGGGAGATGAAGGCAGCTGATATCAACAGCTTATCGGCAATCGGGTCCAGGAGCTTGCCGAGGGTCGTGACCTGCTTGCGCTTTCGGGCAAGATAGCCATCTAAATAATCCGTCACAGCCGCGATGACAAACACAATGAAACCCCAATACTCGCGGTCTGGAAAGCGTCCGGTCAAAAGCACGACGACCAGCAGAGGAATCAGAAAGATCCGCAATACGGTTAAGGAGTTCGGAAGATTCATAAACGATTGAGGCCACTTTATCACAATAGAACAGAAGAGAGAAGGCAGGAGAAAGGAGGCAGGAAGGCGGGCTCCAGCTTCCAAGTTCCAGAGATATTCTGGATTCTGGAACATGGCTTCTGAATTTGAAATTTTAGAATTCTGACTCCTGTCTCCTGTCCTATATAATTGAACTGTGCTGGAGGAAAAGCTCGATAGCATTCCCGACAGGCCGGGCGTCTATCTCTTCAAAGATTCAAACCAGACAGTAATCTACATTGGCAAAGCCAAGAGTCTCAAGCACCGGGTCCGTTCCTATTTTCAATTTTCTCGCGGAGTCGATCGGAAAACCGAGGTTCTCAAGAAACACATCCAGGATCTGGATTACATCCTGACCGATAATGAACTGGAAGCTCTCTTTCTGGAGAGTAACCTGGTAAAAGAACAAAAGCCCAAGTTCAATGTCAACCTCAAGGACGACAAGGCCTTCCTGCATATCAAACTGACTGTCAACGAACCTTTTCCACGGGTGCTCCTGACTCGGAGAGTGCTCAAGGACGGGGCTCTCTACTTCGGCCCTGTTTTGCCCGCATCCCTGGCACGCAACACCATCAAAATCATTAACCGCAACTTTCTGCTGCGGACCTGTACTTTGGACATTGACGGCAAGCTTGACCGGCCCTGCCTGGAATACCACATAAAGCGCTGCTGGGGTCCTTGTGTTCAAGGTCTCTGCACACAGCAGGAGTACGCTCGGTCCGTCAAAGATGTGATTCTGTTCCTGGAAGGAAAGAATAAAGAGCTAAAGCGGAACCTGTCTGCAAAGATGATGCAGGCTTCTGAAAGGCAGCACTACGAGGCCGCCGCCTTCTTTCGTGACCGAATCGGGATGTTGCGGGATCTGACTGAAAAACAGAAAGCAATCCAAAGAGGTAAGGACGATGTTGATGTCTTTGCCTACTACCGGGAAGGAGGGTGCTTGGCACTTCAGCTCTTTACGCTTCGAGGTGGGAAGATTGTTGGCAAACGCGAGTTTTACTGGGAAGATTTGGATTTTTTCCAGCCCTCTCAGTTCTTGGGTGCTGCTCTGCAGCAGTACTATCTCACTGCAGGATTCATCCCCCGCCAGATTTACCTACCAGTTGAAATTGAAGATCAGGAATTGTTGAGTCAAGGGCTGAGCCAGAAGCTATCCGAGCATGGCAAAGGTCGGCGAGTGCGAATTGTAGTGCCACAAAAAGGAAAAAAACACGACTTGTTACTGCTGGTGGAAAGAAACGCCAAAATCGCCTTTGAGACACGTTTTAAGCTCTTCAAATCGAACAAGCAGGAGGTCTTGGAGAATCTTCAGAAAGAACTGGATCTTGCGGAGAAGCCACAGAGGATTGAAGCCTTTGATGTCTCCAATATACAGGGGGCAGAAACTGTAGCCTCATTGGTCGTGTGCCAAGGGGGTGTCATGAAAAAAGATCAGTATCGAAAGTTCAAGATCAAAACGGTCAAGGGTCCGGATGATGTTCTTTCCATCTATGAAGTTGTCCACAGGCGCTATCGCAGATTATTAGCTGAAGAAGCTCCCTTGCCTGACCTCATTTTGATTGACGGAGGCAAGGGACAGCTTCACTCTGCCTACCAGGCCCTCTCCAAGCTGGGAATTGAAGATGTTCCGCTGGCCAGTATTGCCAAACGCGAGGAAGTCATCTTTGTTCAAGGGCAGGAAAGTCCGCTGGTTTTGCCGCACACCTCGGCTGTGCTGCAGCTGGTTCAGGAGATCCGTGATGAGGCCCATCGTGTTGCTGTGACCTATCACCGGAAACGGCGCTCACTGCGTGATTTTCACTCGGAATTGGACCAGATTCCGGGCGTAGGCGAAAAGCGGAAAAAGCGGCTTTTGCGCAATTTTGGCAGTATCGCCAAAATTCGCCAGGCCAGTGTGGAGGACCTGGTACCATTCGTGGGAGCGAAACTGGCGAAGGTGATTAGGAAGAAGCTCAACAACTGACAACTGACAGCTGACAATAGACAACTGAAACCTGGAACCTGGAACGCGCGCGAAGCGCGCTCTCCTGCCCCTCTGTCAGAGTGCGGGGGTAAAATAAACTGGATGAAGATCGCCATCAGCAGTACACGCGAACCCAAAGTGGAGGCTGTGAAGGAAGCCTGGGAGGTCTTCGCCTCCAAAATTCTCAGCGATCCTGAGGAAGAAACGATCTTCTGCGGTTATGATATTTCACATGGGACCCTGGGCATGCCTTTGACTGTCTCCGATCTGATGAATGGCGCTCGTAGCCGTGCCGAAAAGCTGGCCTTGCAGTTGAGAAGAGAAAAGAGCGAAGCCAACTTTTACGTGGGGCTGGAAGGCGGGTTCAATGTGATCGATGCTCAAGGGCCGCGACGCCAGGCGTTCTTGGAGAGTTGGGCCTATGTGTTCGACGGGTATTCGGGCTTCTTCGGACACGGTGGCGGGCTCTATGTTCCCTCCTCCATCGCCGATGCGGTCATCGATCGAGGGATGGAGTTAGGAATTGTCATCGACCGTCTCAGTAATCAGACAGAAGTGGGAAACAAGCAGGGTACCTGGGGAGTTCTGACTCGAGAGATGCTGACGCGAAAACATTCCTTTGTCATTGCCTTGATTGCCGCTTTTGCCCCGTTCTACCACCCGGAAGCCTACGGGTTAACCGCCTGAACCCGGATCGCTAACCCTTTTTCCCTTCCGAACAGGCCCGTGGGCTAAAGCCCACGGCTCTGTTTGAGCCTCGTCAGCTCCGTCAGAGCCGCAGGCTTTAGCCTGCGGGCCGCACCCAAATTTCTCCTTCTGGATTCTTCTTCTGGTCTGTGGTCTGTGGTCTGTGGTCTGTGGTCAGCTGTCAGCTGTCAGCTGTTCCACCATCGCGGAATGGATCTTACCGTTGCTGGCCAGAAGCTCCCGCTCGTAGATGGTACAGTGGGACCCATCGAAAGCCGTCACACATCCACCCGCTTCCTCCACCATCAAGCGACCGGCAGCCACGTCCCAACAATTCAAACTCAACTCCCAGAATCCATCAAACCGCCCACAGGCCACGTAACATAAATCCAGTGCAGCTGAACCATCGCGGCGAATCGCCCGGCACTGCAAGATGATACGGTCAAACAGCTCCAGGTTTCTTTGGATTTCTGTTTTCTGATAGGAAAATCCAGTGCACAGCAGACTGTCGACCAACACATCTTCAGTGGAGACCTGTATCAGCTGGCCATTCAAAGTAGCACCCGCGCCTTTTCTCGCTGAAAAGAATTCTTTGGTCACCGGATCGTACACCACGCCCACAGCCAGCTGACCCTCCAGTTCCACGGCAATGGACACGCAAAAAAACTGGTACCCGTGGGCATAATTGGTTGTCCCATCCAAGGGATCGACAATCCACTTGCAAGGACCACTCCCAGCATGGGTACCCCGCTCTTCAGCAAGGATCTCATGATCGGGAAAATCCAGACGAATCCGATCGACGATGAGCTTTTCAGCCTTCAGGTCCATTTCGGTGACGAGATTGATGCGGCCCTTCTTGGAGATTTGAAAGTCGGTCCGCAAGTGGGAGAGCAGCATCTGTCCAGCTTCCAGGGCTGCCTCTTTGGCCACCGAAGATATCCTGGAGATCAAATCGGCTGTCACTCTATCCTATTACCCTTCCTTTATCAGCAGCGCAATGGCTTGGACAGCCAGACCCTCTCCCTGGCCAATCGTTCCTTTTCCCTCCATTGTGGTAGCCTTGATCCCGATCTCGTCGGCCTTGAGATGCAGAGTTCGAGCTAAATTGGCTTTCATGGCTTCGATATGAGGCTGAATCCTGGGCTCCTCGGTGATGACCGTTAAGTCGATGTTCCCCACCGAGAAACCTTTTCCTCGAACCAGTCGGTAGACCTTCTCTAGAAGCAGAAGACTGGAGATTTTCCGGTATTGAGGATCGGTATTGGGGAAATAACTGCCGATGTCCTTGAGTCCGGCTGCTCCCAGCAGGGCATCCATGATCGCGTGCAGGACGGCATCAGCATCGGAGTGGCCCTTCAAGCCTCTATCATAAGGGATTTCCACACCTCCCAGGACGAGTCTCCCACCCTCTTCAAAGGTGTGAAAGTCGTAGCCTGTACCCACCCTCATACCTGTTTTGATCACCGAGCTCACAAGTCCTCCTTCCAGGTGACTTTGAGATTGGACCTTTCTCCAGCTACAACGTGGACAGGTGAACCCAACCGTTCTACCAGCGTCGACTCATCGGTTCCGTAAAAGCCATCTCTGCGGGCCTTTTTGAAAGCCCTTTTTAAGAGATTCATTTCAAAACCCTGAGGAGTTTGAACGAGGCTCAGGCGCTCACGGTCAAGTGTGCGGATAATTTGTCCATCGGCCACCTCTTTAAGGGTGTCTCTCACAGGAAGAACCGGCACGCAGGCTTGATGACGGCGTGTCTTTTCAATCACCCTGGAGATGAGCTCAGAAGAAGTGAAAGGACGGGCGGCGTCGTGTATCAATACGATGTCCATGCTATCTGAGAGTCGGCTGAAGCCTTGAAAAACGGAGTCCTGGCGCTGGGGGCCACCGACCTGTAAGATCAGTTGGTCCAGGTAGGATAAAGATTGAACCTGACTTTCCACTTTTTCCTCCCAACCCCCGGGAACTACGACCACAGCCACCTCAAAGAAGGGAGAAAATCGCTCCAAGGCATGCAGGTAGAGAGGCATCCCGTCGAGCTGTAGAAATTGTTTAGGAGTGTCCGACCCGAAGCGAGACCCGATACCCGCGGCTGCCAGAATAAGACCAATCAAAGACGTGTCACCTGTTTCCTCTCTCCTATTTCCCCACCACCCTCTCGACTCGATTTCCGATGGAAGTGAGCACCTCATAGGGAATGGTTCCCAGGGTCTTGGCCCATGCGCTGGCAGCTATAGGGGAATCAGGCGAATCCTCCAGCAGCACGACCTCTTCTCCGGTTGCCGGATCGGAGATGTCGGTCAAATCGACGCTGATCAGGTCCATACTCACCTGACCCAAGACTGGGACAAGCTGCCCTCGAATTCGCACCTGACCTCGGTTTGACCAGAGCCGGTTGTAACCGTCGGCGTATCCAACCGGCAGGACACCCACCAGACTTTCCCGCTGGGTGATGAATGTGCCACAGTAGCCGATGGATTGCCCTTGGGGAACGCGTTGGATGGTGAGGGTGCGAGTCTTCCAACGAAGAATGGGTCTGACAAAGTCAAGGGATGGGCAGGGAGAGATGCCGTAAAGCAACAGACCGAGGCGAACCGCGTCCAGCTGAGCTTCTGGAAACTGGAGGCCGGCGCTGTTGCTGATATGTCGCGGGTAGGGAAAGCCAGAAGTGGCTTCTTGAAAGCGTTTCAGTTGTAGTCGGGTGAAATCTGGATCCTGTTCTGAGCAGGCAAAATGTGAGAACAATCCCCGAACTTGTGAGGTTAAGCCGGCCACCAGGGCCTTGGCCTCTTTCCAGGGTATGCCCAGGCGAGTCATCCCGGTATCGATTTTGACCTCAACCTTCATGTCATCGGGAGGGGTCCTGCGGTCGAACAGCGAGGCTGTTAAATCATGTTTGCGAAAAGTCTTTTCCTCCCCTTTGAGCCAACCGTCTAACACCAGAATTTCTCCACTTGGGACATATTGTCTGAGTTCGACCGCCTCTTCCAGGGTCGCCACGGTGAAATCACCAATTCCGAGATCGACCAGACATCTGGAAACCTCTTTGACTCCATGGCCATAGGCATTAGCTTTGACAACAGCGATGATGCGGGTTGAGGGTGACAGATGGTTTCGAATTGCCGCGACGTTTTCCTGGAGTCGGGATCGGGATACCTCAACCCAAGAATGTTTCATTCTAAGTCGCGAGCCAGATTCTCAAACTTGGTCCACTGAGCAATGAAGGCCAGCTTAATGACTCCAGTAGGTCCGTTCCGTTGTTTCCCGATGATCAGTTGGACGATACCTTCTTCATCCGGATCCTCTTCTTTCTTGTATAAATCTTCGCGGTAGAGGAAGAGGACCAAGTCTGCATCTTGTTCGATCGATCCCGATTCGCGCAAGTCTGAAAGCTGGGGGCGATGATCGCCCTTTCTTTGTTCGGGAGCACGGCTTAACTGAGAAACTGCGATAAGGGGAATGTTGAGTTCCTTGGCCAGGCCCTTGAGTGATCGGCTGATAGTGGAGATTTCTTGCTGGCGGTTTTCAAAACGCACCCGGCTGCTGGATGAGGTGCCAGACATCAGCTGAAGATAATCGACAATCAGCAAGTCCAATCCGTGTTCAGCTTTCAAACGGCGGGCCTTGGAGCGCATTTCGACAACCGATATTCCCGCACTATCATCGATGAAGATCTGCGCTCGAGCCAGCTTACTCATGGTCTTGGCGAGGCGCTTCCAATCATCCTTGGAGAGGTATCCACTTCTCATCTTGTGACTGTCGACTCGAGCTTCGGAACACAACATCCGGGTTACGAGTTGCTGAGCCGACATTTCCAGGCTGAATATACCCACCACTTTCTGGTGTTCACTCGCAGCAGTCTGGGCAATATTCACAACTAAGCTCGTCTTTCCCAAGCCTGGACGGGCCGCCACGACGATCATCTCGGAAGGCCGCAGCCCCGAGGTGAGCTGGTCCAACTGGTGAAAACCGGTGGGGATGCCCGAGATGAGCTCTTTTCTCTCGTACAGTGACTCGATGTTCGCGTAGCTCTCAGTGAGTAGATCTTGAAGTTGCACAAATCCGCCTTGAATGTTCTCCTGACTGATATTGAAAATCGATTTCTCTGCTCGTTCAAGCAGCTCGAGAGGGTCCTCCTCGTTTGAAAATCCTCGAACGAGGATTTCATTCGCCGAATGGATAAGCTTCCTCAGGAGGGATTTTTCTTTGACGATGCGGGCATAGTGCATCACGCTGGAGACTCTGGGAACACCGTCCAGCAGAGAGGCGACATAAGCAACTCCACCGACTGCTTCCAATTCGTTCTGTTTCTGAAGCTCCTCTCGCAGTGTCAATAAGTCGATGGCTCGAGTATCAGAAGAAAGACGCTCCATAGTAGAAAAGATGTTCCGATGATTTTCCAGGTAGAAATCCTCCCTCGTCAACATCTCCGAGGTCTGGTCAAAAAGGGTATTCTCGAGCAGAATGGCCCCCAGAACGGCACGTTCTGCCTCGGGGCTGTGAGGAAGACTCTTTTCAATGGTTAGGTCGGCTGGCATAGACACTTCGGTAAGCAAAAAAGAGCAACAGAAAAAAGGAGCAAGAGAGCAACGATCGCCTAGAGAAGAATACAGTAAAGGCTTCCTTAGGGGAATGGAAGGAATTCTGGGAAAATGAAGGCGGGCTGCGTCTCTCTCTACTGGAGCCGGCTAAAAGTGAGTACTAAACCTCCTCATTGGTGTGTTCTTCTGCCGCTGCCTCTTTTGCTTCATTCCCTTTGGTTGCTTCCTTCTCTTGTTCTTCTGCTGCCTGGCTCTCTCGTTCTTCGCTAAACGTGTCTTCCGGTTGCGGCGAAGCGCTACTCTGCCCTCTTGTCAGTTGCCCCATTTCTTTGATTTTCGCTTCTAATTCCGCAACCATCTTATCGCTTTCCTCGTTTTTCTTCTTGACCTCGCTGATCGGTTTCTCACCTTCGATCGGAATGGAAAGGAGAAGTTCAGCCGTTACCTCGCTGTGAGGATGGACCTCTATCCTGTAGTTGCCGATGCTTTTGATGGGTTGACTCAAAACAAGCTTTCGACGATCCAACCGTATGCCAGTGTGTTGAAGAAGATCGGTGATGTCCTTTGAGGTCACAGATCCGAAGAGAGTCCCAGTCTCGCCTGACTTGCGGCTGATGATCAGGTGTAATTGGTTGAGTTCTTGTGCTAAAAGCTCGGCTTCCTCCTGATACTTAGCCTCTTTTTTTGCCATGGCCAACCGCTGTTGATCAACCATTTTCCTATTAGCGGGTGTTGCAGGAACGGCCAAGCTCTTCGGAATCAAATAGTTTCGACCGTAGCCGTTGGCCACTGTCACAATGTCTCCACGTTTTCCCAGCTCAAAGACATCGTCGATCAGAATGATTTCCATCACACTTAACCTGGGGTATAGGGAAGCAAGGCCAGCTGTCGTGCTCGCTTAATAGCCCTTGACAACTTCCTCTGATGGATAGCGCACACTCCGGAAATCCGGCTGGGGAGCATCTTCGAACCGTCGGGTACAAATGGACTCAGTAGCCTGGAATCTTTGTAGTCGATGTAGTCGACCTTGTCTGTACAGAATTTGCAGTACCTCCTTCGCCTCATCATAGCCTATACCGTCGCTGTTTCATTACTGTCAATCCGGCCAGACGGCACGGTCTTTTGCTTCTTTTTGCTTCGGCGAACCTTGAACTTCTCAGCTCGTTTCAGATCAAGATCGATGCGCACCGTTAGGAAGCGGATCACCGTTTCACTCACCCTAAATCTTCTCTCCAACTCACCCACTGCTTCGGCTGCCGGCTCTTCTAATGTCAGAATGACGTAAATCCCTTCAGTGTGTTTCTGAATCGGGTATGCCAGCTTTCTTTTTCCCCACTGATCCAAGCTGGCAATTTGGGCTCCCTTTTCTTCTGCGGCCTTTTTAAAATCTTCCGTAGACTGCTCCACCTCATCATCAGACAGCGTGGGAGCGAAAATAATTACGACTTCATATTTTCTCATTCTTCTGGATTCCTACCTTAGCAGCTAAGTACGGAAATGCCGAGCTTGCTGGTTTTGGAAAAAATGCATTCTAGCACACTCTGTCTCCTCCCCACGAGTTCTCTCGAGCGATCGTCTTGCAGTTACGGATCAGTCAGGGTCATCATCTGAGCAAGGGTGCGATCACTAGAGAGACGATGGACATCAACTTGATCAAGATGTTCATGGCCGGGCCGCTGGTGTCTTTAAACGGATCACCGACCGTGTCACCCACAACCGCGGCCTTATGTGCATCGGAGCCTTTGCCGCCGAGAAAGCCCGCTTCAATATATTTCTTGGCGTTATCCCAAGCCCCTCCAGCGTTGGCCATGAACAGTGCCAGCAAGACACCGGTGAGAGTCGCGCCGGCCAGCATACCGCCCAGAGCTGCTGCGCCCAGCTGAGTTCCAATGATCACAGGGGAGGCCAGAGCGACCAGACCTGGCAGCACCATTTCTCGTAGAGCGGCGCGAGTAGAGATATCCACGCAGCGGGCGGTGTCGGGTTTAGCTTTACCCTCTAGTAATCCCGGCACCTCACGGAACTGTCGACGCACTTCTTCCACCATTTTGAAGGCTGCCCTTCCGACTGACGACGTTGTCAGGTCAGCGATAACAAAAGGCAGGACGCCTCCGATGAACAAGCCTACCACCACCGTGGGTTCAAGTAAGTTCAGGACGGATATTCCCACTGCGCTGGTATAGGCAGAAAAGAGTGCCAGAGCGGTCAGGGCAGCAGATCCGATGGCAAAGCCCTTACCCATAGCGGCTGTGGTATTCCCCAAAGCGTCCAAGCTGTCTGTGATACTGCGAGTCTCGGGTCCCAAGCCCCTCATCTCGGAGATTCCACCCGCGTTGTCGGCAATTGGGCCATAGGCATCCACAGACATGGTGATGCCCACCGTTGCCAGCATCCCGACAGCGGCAATGCCTATACCGTAAAGACCGGCATAGTTGTAAGCAATGAGAATGGTGCTGCACAGGGTGAGAACTGGTAAGGCCGTAGACTGCATTCCAACCGCCAATCCGGCAAGGATGTTCGTTGCTACTCCCATCCTGGATGCTTCGGCAATGCGTTTGATGGGACTCCCAGAGGTGTACCATTCGGTCAATAGACCGATGACAATACCGGCAATGGTGCCCATTAGGATGGCATAAAAAATGCCGATCTCAAGCTCCATAGCATTGATGGTAAGGAAGCTCCCAACCAGTAGCAGGATCGCACTAACATAGGTCGAGTAGCGGAGCGCCGAGGCCGGGCCCAGCCTTCTCAGAACTCTGATGGAGGCCACGCCGATCAGGGAGGAGATCAACCCTATCACAATCACGGAGAGCGGAAGAACCATGTACAGATGCCGAGTCTCCGGCGTGATGTCCAGCACTCTCGATGCGCCCGTAGCGGCGATAGCGATGGTTGCAACCACTGAACCGACATAGCTTTCCAAGATATCAGCTCCCATTCCTGCTGTATCTCCGACGCAGTCCCCCACCATGTCAGCGATCACGGCTGGATTTCTGGGATCATCCTCTGGAATACCTTCCTCGACTTTCCCCACCAGGTCAGCCCCCATGTCGGCACTCTTCGTAAAGATTCCGCCACCCACCCGTGCAAAGAGAGCAATCGAACTGGCCCCCATCGCGAAACCGCTGATGGTGCTGACCTCGAATACGCCGTGATAGTACAGGAGATAGGCACCGCTGACTCCAATGAGACCCAGGCTGGCAACGGAAAGTCCCATCACGGAGCCTCCCGTAAAGGCCACCTGGAGGGCCATCTCAATTCCCGATTCTTGGGCAGCCTGAGTGGTGCGAACATTGGAGCGAGTGGCCGCCTTCAGTCCAAAGAACCCGGCCAGCATTGAACTAAAGGCACCGCCCAGAAAGGTGTAGCTTGTCCAAGGAGAAAGTCCCCAGTACAGAAGCAGGAAAACCACCAGGATAAACCCAAGCAAGATGGTATATTCACGGCGCAGGAAAAGCATCGCACCCTGATGGATGGCATCGGAGATCTCCCTCATTTGGGGATCCCTGACCGCAATCTTTTTAATTTGGAAGTAGAGGAAAGCAGCTGAGATCAGTCCCAGGAGCCCCATCACGGGAAAAAAGTTGATGTAAGTCGTCATGCTGCGTTTAGTTTCAGCCTCTCTTTTTTCTGCTAGTTGTACCGAGACATGGCTTGCTCTAAACCATCCGACAGGATGGTGTCGATTGCCCCCATGGCACAATCCAGGGTTTCTTCGAGAACTGTCCGTTCTTTCTTGGTAAAGTTATCCAAAACAAATTGAGAATAATCAGATGGAGGTTCATCGCGCAAGATACCAATGCGCAGGCGAGGCACGTCGGGTGTTCCTAAAGCCTCGATGATTGACCTCATACCCTTTTGACCACTGGAGCTGCCTGATCGGCGAATCCGGATGGTTCCCAGGGGCAGTGCCAGGTCGTCATAGACGATGAGCACGTGTGCAAGCTCCACGGGGTAGTACTCCAGAAGCTCATGCACAGCCGTGCCACTGAGATTCATATAAGTTTGAGGCTTGGCCAGGATCACATTTTCCCCGGCCCGCTCGACAGAGCAGGTCAGCGAATATCGGCCGAGTCGCTCAAACTTCTTGTCGGCTTCTGCAGCCATCCAATCCACCAGCATGAATCCTATGTTGTGCCTGTTCTTCGAATAGGAGCGACCTGGATTTCCCAAGCCGGTGATCAGATACACGCGAGAGTTACTCCTCTTTCTTCTCTGCCTGCTCTTTTCCCTCTTCTTCTTTCTCCTCCTCTTCGGCCTTGCCCTTCTTGATCAATTCAGGCTCTTCCAGCTCTTCTTCCTCCACAATCTCTTCAACTTCCTCCTCAACATGAGGTGGCACAATTGAGAGGATCACCAGATCCGGAGCAGAGAGCAGGCTGATCTTGGAATTGTCAAGTTGCAGAGCTCCCACTCGAACAGAATCCCCGATCTCCAGCTCTGTCACATCCAAAGGAATGTGATCGGGCACCTCTGTGGGAAGGCACTCTACTTCGATCTCCCGGAGGACTTGATCCAACACGCCTCCAGCTATCACCCCTTGGGCCGTTCCTACCACCTGGACAGGCACTGCGAAGGTCATCTTCTGGTCCAGAGCCACAGCCTGGAAATCAGCATGCAAAAGACTCCCTTTCACTGGGTCCAACTGGTAAGCCTTGATCAGGACATCTGTGAGTTTGCCACTGACCTGGAGCTGAAAGATGGTGTTATGTCCGGCTTCTGAGTGAAGGATAAGGTCCACATCTTGGGCGTTGACGCTTACCGATAGAGTCTCCAGTCCCTGGCCATAAACCACTGCCGGGAGTTTGCCTTGCATCCGCAGGCGGCGGTTTGCACCTTTTCCAGTTTTCTGCCGCTCCTCTGCTTGAACAGTGAACTGTGCCATAACCTAGTGCCTCCGAAGGAAATCAAAAATCCGTATTGTAACGCTTTGCCCTGAATTTTCACAACTCGGACGGGCTCCTACACCTCAATCTACTGGGGTAGCCAGCTCCACCGCCTCACTACTATCAGGTATGGATAAGTCCGGGCTATTCCAGCTTGGGTTTTCGAAGGAGATGGAAGAGGTGGCAACACCCAGCCATGGGGCTAGATGAAAAGCTTGCTCACAGAGGTCTCCTCATGAATTGACTTAATGGCTTCACCTAAAAGATTGGCCACGCTCAAGACCTTAATTTTTGGTCCTCTTTTCTCTTCGCTCAGGTCGATGGTGTTTGTCACCAGAACACTTTCGAATTTCGACTCTGAGATTCGTTGGACAGCCGGACCCGATAACACTGGATGAGTTGCGGCTGCGAACACTTTGATAGCACCTTCGCGGATAAGCGCCTCTGTAGCCCGAACCAAGGTTCCAGCGGTGTCGACCATGTCATCTACAATGATCACGTTCCTACCCTTCACTTCTCCAACGATGTTCAGCACTTCTGCTTCGTTGTCGCCCACTCGTCGTTTGTCGATAATTGCCAGACTCGTACCCAGTCGTTTGGCATAAGCCCTTGCTTTCTCTACTCCTCCTGCGTCGGGAGAAATGACCATGAGATTGTCCACTGCCATATTGGAAATGTATTCAAAGAAAATAGGCATGGGAAACAGGTGGTCCACGGGAATGTTGAAGAAACCTTGAATTTGTCCGGCATGCAAATCCATGGTAAGCAGGCGGTGGGCGCCAGCTGCAGAAAGAAGATCTCCCACCAGTTTGGCGGACAGCGGTACCCGCGGCTTGTCCTTGCGGTCCTGGCGAGCATATCCATAGTAAGGGAGGACGGCAGTAATCCTTTGGGCTGAGGACCTCTTGAAGGCATCGATCATGATCAGCAGTTCCATGAGGTTCTCATTCACCGGTGGAGAAGTGGGCTGAATGATGAAGACATCCACACCCCGCACATTTTCCAGGATCTGAAAATTCACTTCACCATCACTGAAGCGTTTCAATTTCACTTGCCCCAAAGGAACAGCCAGAGCATCACTGATTTCCTGAGCCAGAGGGAAGTTGGCGCTGCCAGAGAAAATCTTAAGGTTGGACATTGCTAAGGGAACACTAAGAGACGAACAAACCCGCCTCCACAAGAGATTGCCTATATTTTTCTCGGGGAAGGATGCGACACAAGAGGATCTCTCCGATTCCTTTCCGGGAAACAGCTTCAGCCGCTTCCTTTACCTGGTTCTCACTGCCAAATCCCAAGAGTGTCGACCCACTGCCGCATAGCATCACTCGTGCGCAGCCTGCTTTTCTAAGGGCCTCCCGAGCCTCAACGAGTACCGGATAATGGTCGAAAAGGACGTCTTCGAAATCATTCTCGAGGAAAGACCAACCCTCTCCCTTTCGGTCCACGGCCCGAAGAAGGTCTTGCATTGTAGTTTCCACGACTTCCTCTGTCAATGTCTGAGTCCCACTGTATCTTCCCCAGTTTCCCAGTGCATATGCTTTCCTGGTTGAAATCTCAAGATGGGGATAGAGTGCTATGAGACTTTGTGGTCCCAGTGTGTCGGGCAAAGGAACCACCTCTGCTCCTCGTCCCGATCCAAGGGCGGTGCCACCGACCAAAAAAAAGGGAACATCCGAGCCCAACTGAGTGGCGAGCTCAACGAGTTTTGTCTCTCCCAGCTGACAGTCCCAAAGCTGGTTGAGGGCCAGGAGGGCCACTGCGGCATTGCTGGCACCTCCTCCCAACCCGGCCCCGACCGGGATCTTTTTTTGTAACTTGATCTTTACGCCTGTCCGTGACCCGGCAGTCTTCTGCAATAAATCGGCGGTCCGGTACAGAAGATTATCTTTTCCCCTGGCCACCGTTCTCCCCCTCACCTCAAGCCGAATGGCCGGATGAGGGGTTGCTTCAAACACCACCTCTTCGCTCAGGTCGACCGTCTGATAGATGGTCCTTATCTGGTGATAGCCGTCGCTGCGTTTGCCGAGAACTTTGAGAGTCCAATTGATCTTGGCAAAGGAGGGAACCGACAGCCTTGTCAACGTGATTCCACTCCGGACGGCCTTTGAAGGTCAGGGATTGTTCTCAAGAAGGCGTTTTTCCAAGTCAGTCAGTTTTTTCTGAACCTTCTCTTGTTCTTCTTCGTCGCCAAGCGAGAGAGAGCGCTGGTAGTATGTTCGAGCCCTGTCGTACTGTTGCTGCTGATAGAAAAGATCGCCCAAATGTTCGAAGATCGTTGGATCCGTATCGTTCAGGCGAAGCGCCAGCAAGAGGTTCGTCTCTGCCTGTTCGAGTTGGTTGAGCCTGAAGTACACCCAGCCCAGGCTATCCAGAAAGGCACCATTGTAGGGGTCGAGTTCCACAGCCCTCTGGATGTAATCCAGAGCCTCCAGCAAGCGGATTCCCTGGTCAGCAAGCATGTAACCCAAATAGTTGAGAACCCCTGCGTGTTGGGGATTGGTCTCTAGAATCTTCTGAAAGACGACTTCTGTGTTCTGGAAGTCTTTTTGCCTCTCATACACGGCTCCCAGCTGGAACTGCATTCTCTCGTTGTTGGGGTATCGAGACATTCCCTCTGTGATGATTCTCTGGGCTTCTGCAAACTTCTTGTGGTCAACATACAGTTGGCTAGCCGCCAGGTAGAAGTCTTCTGGATCAGAATCCTGAGCGATCTGATCGGTGAGCACAACCATGGCTTCTTCCAGCTGATCGGTGGCAGAAAGCATCTGGGCGCGGGCAATCACAAGGTAGCTCTTGCTGGACTGTTCGGTATCAGTTGGACCCACGCTATCTTTAAAGAGTTGCTCACTCAAGCTCAGAGCCTCGGGGAGCTGACCTGCCTCTTTGAGAGCATAGACCAATCGCATTTGGGCGATTTGATCGTCAGGATTTTGCCGGACAAGGTTCCGGAAAAGCTCAACAGCTTTGTCAGATTGGTTCGTCCGTTGATAGAGCAGTGCCAGATTGGTGTCAATGGCGTTTCTTCTTCGAGTTGACTCGCTCATCTCCCGTAGGAGAAGAAACTGTTCGATAGCTTCTAGCCGCTCTCCCAGTAATGACAGAAGTTCAGCCAGCTCGTAGTTGAGCCTGTAATCGTTGGGCCTGTCATCCAATGCCTGTCTGATGACCTCAGCTGCCTCAGCATATCGCTTGTTCCCTCTCAGCGCTTGCCCCAAGGCAAGAGTGATCCGGACATTCTCTGGATATTCCTTGAC
>JAPUKI010000075.1 GCA_027295745.1 Acidobacteriota bacterium | reverse complement strand
CACCACCCGAGATTGGGAGAAGGATCAACAAGGTTGTTCACCAGCGGCAATATATTCTTAACTCCCTCAGCTTTCAGCGCCAGAAACAGCTTCTGGACCGCAAGTTGATCAGCATCGAGAGCTATCACGTACCGGGTGTTTTCCGAAGCGATTCGCGAAAAAATTCCGGTATTACAACCCAGGTCCCAAGACAATTCCCGGAAACGAGCGTGGACCACCTCTCGAACAAATGCCACTTTCCTCTCATGATCCTTCTCGGAGTATGTATTCGTGACAGCGTAATCCGACCATACCGATTTTCCTGGCTTCCACTCCAGTCTTCGGATAAGCTTTTGAAGGCGCTTCACATTGGCCACGATAAGTTGCTTACTGAACCCCGCCCTCTGTAGGTCCGTCCTGACATTTCGGGTAGTGTTCTCAAACCTGGTCTGCATTCGCGCCTGTATAAAAACGTGTGTAAAAACTCCAGGTCTCAATAAATCTCGAACCGACATCAGACTTTCACAGTGCTCCGCCTTGATGCCATCTAGACTTCCACGCAGCCAGGGCTGGAATGGAACACCTTTGTACGCTTGCAAAAGAAGAGGATATAGGAACAGTTGACAAAACTGACGATACCCAACCCACGGTTCGCCCGGGGTGAGCTTTTCAAAGGATGTGATGTCAATGAAACTGGGGTTCGTACCTCTCCATTGGACGTTGAACGGAGAGGCATCCTTGAGGATCAGATCCTCATTGATCGCTGCAAGTAAGAGTTCAAGGTGAAGCAGGGCAGCATCCTTAAGCATTTCAAAGGACCACTCATAGGGATAGCTGACAAAGGGAATCCTGTCGTGTCGAAGCACACCTGCCCACGGCCCTTGGAACTGAATGCGTGGCTCATCGCACCCTTCCACTTGTTCGGTGCGAATCACTTTCCCGGCCTCCGCAAAGTGGGGAAAGAACTCAGTCGAAGACAAAGCGTTCCAGTCGCTAAGAGCTTCCTTCCTGAGCGCTCTGTAAACGCCTCCCTCGTGATAGAAAACCCTCGCCTTGCGATCTCTAAAGGATCCCGGTTCAAGCTGCTGCTGAGGCATAATATGAGCTCGGTGAGGTAATCCGGAATTCGAAGCCAATTCAAACTCCAACATTCCGTTCCTGAACCTAACCTGGCACTAATTTACCTGACGATTCTTCTGGTTCCCAGTATCAGCCTGTGGACCTTGCCTCTCTTCGACTGAATCACTTTGATGGCTAATCCCAAAGAATGACAAGAGACTGTGCCAATACAGTTTTACGACAACGGCCAGACCCGCTATCCCACCTAATAGCAGTTGAAGAACCATGCTGCCAGTTCCTGGGTCTAGGTATGCAAAGGCGCTGCGTTCTGTCATTAAGAAAACCCAGCAGAAAACGGACGCCAGTTTAAGTACTCTCTTTATTACTTATTCCCTCCACATTCACCAACTAGCACATCCGAATGCCGATCTTCCCAGACGGGAGGGCTCATGTGACCTAGCCATCAACTCAGGAAAACCAAGTAGGCCCCTGATTCCAGCAGTCGGGAATACTCTCCTGTTCAGCAGGATCATTTTAGATCGAGTTAAACCCTTTGATCTCTGCACTTTTTGGGAATTTAACGGCGTCACATTGGACTTTTCCGACAAAACTTTGGAATTTTCGGACAATTTTTAGAGAAAAGGTGCTTTGCCCGACAGTCGGGATTGGGAAAATGGGATCCATACGGGTAAACATCATACTCATCAGTCTGTTCGGGTCAGCCACTCGTGGCGAGCCACGGGCTGACTCTTACCGGACTCCGGAGGGAATCTGAAGTGGAAATGGTCTCCGGGTCATGGCTGGTGTCGAAGTCATGAACTATGACAGAGCTTCTAGGCTATGCCAGTATCACAATGACCAAGGAGATACGCCCACCTGGTTCCCGACCGTCGTATGCGATCCATCAAAACACTCGACTCTGCCTCCCAAACTGACACAGTGAACAATTCAGACCTTGACCATTTGCCGCAAGTGGTTGAGAATTAGAAGTCTGGGGCTGTAGCTCAGTTGGAAAAGTATCTGAATGGCATCACAACAACCAGAACAACAGTTTTAAAGGGAGAGAACTCCATGGATTTCGATATTAAAGATCTTTCTTTGGCTCAACAGGGACTGGACCGGATTGAATGGGCAGACCAGTCCATGCCCGTCCTACGATCGATTCGGGAACGCTTTGAAAAGGAAAAGCCTCTGAAGGGAATTAAGATTGCGGCCTGCCTCCACGTGACCACCGAGACCGCTAATCTGGGCCGCACTCTCAAGGCCGGGGGTGCTGAATTGCGAATCTGCGCCTCCAACCCGCTCAGCACGCAGGATGACACGGCAGCTTCCCTGGTAAAGGATTTTGAAATCCCCGTCTTTGCCATCAAGGGGGAAGACAATGACACTTATTACTCCCACCTTCACTCCGCACTGGAGACGGGACCTCAGATCACCATGGATGACGGTGCCGATCTGGTGAGCGCAATTTTGGCGGATAAAAAGGAACTCATTCCAGGCATTATAGGGAGCACCGAGGAGACGACCACCGGGATCATTCGCCTGCGCAGTATGGCCAAAGACAAGGTTTTGCGCTTTCCCGTGATTTCTGTGAACGATGCCAATACCAAGCACCTTTTTGACAATCGATACGGGACGGGGCAGTCCACGCTGGATGGAATTACTCGAGCCACCAATTTGCTGCTGGCCGGTACCCGCTTTGTGGTGGTGGGTTATGGCTGGTGCGGAAGAGGGGTGGCCATGCGAGCCCGAGGAATGGGGGCCCACGTCGTGGTGTGCGAGGTGGAAGCGGTCAGGGCCCTGGAAGCGATCATGGATGGATACCAGGTGATGCCCATCGGTGAGGCTGCCAAAGTCGGAAAGATCTTCGTGACCCTAACCGGCAACAAGAATGTCATTCGCAGGGAGCACTTCGAGGTCATGCTCGACGGGGCCGTGGTGGCCAACTCCGGGCATTTCAACGTCGAGCTCGATATCCCCGGTCTGGAAGACCTGAGCACAAAGAAGCGAACGGTTCGAGAGTTTCTCGAGGAATATCTGATGCCCGACGGGCGCCGCATCTATCTTCTGGGGGAGGGCCGTCTCATTAATTTGACGGCTGCCGAAGGGCATCCCGCATCGGTGATGGATATGTCCTTTGCCAACCAGGCACTGTCGGCCGAGTAT
>JAPUKI010000074.1 GCA_027295745.1 Acidobacteriota bacterium | reverse complement strand
CTCTGTCCGTTGGGTGGAGGGTTCTCCTTGCCTGGGTTCAGCCTGGATGAAATCGGCAGCCGGTTGGGCCAAAAGCCAAGGGGGATCGTTGAGAATTCCATCCAGGACGATGGTCTCCTCCGTCCAGCGGGCTTGTAGAGTTCGATCAGCCCCCAGCGCGCCAGGCCACATACCCGGCCAGAGGGACAGAATAATCAACCCCGACAGGAAATATGCTCTCATTAGAAGCCCATTAAATGTGTGTACTTGATGGAAATGACCCGATCCGTGCTCTCCTGGGCGATGGTGGGATTCTCCTCGGTGTAGACAACGAAAAGATCGCTCAGAGAGTGGTGGATCAAATTGAAACGCACATTGGAGGTGATCTTGTGTCTCTCACTATTGTACTGAATAAAGGTATCCAGAAAAGTCCGGGTGTCGAAAGCATATCTGAGCCGGAAACCCAGCAGATGGGACAGGAACGCCCCCCCCGGCAAAGTGACATCGTCGCGAGAAAAGTTGACCTCGGCGCTGAGATGACCGCTGGGCCGAAATTGGCCTCCTACCCGAAGACTGGTCTTTTCACCATCCCAAAACTCCCCGTCATAGAAGTTTACGTTTCCCGAGAGGACCCGACTGCGGTCGGTATTAAACTCAAATCCCTGTTCCTCATACTCATGGTCACCAGCGGGGACGGGGATACCGGTTCGTATGTCGAAACCCTGATCCAACCGTTCAAAATAAAGGCGGTGTCGCAAGCGCAGGAAAGTACCGTTTTGGAAAAAGAAATCAAGTCCAATGCTGTGTTTGCGCGTGATGAGCCGGTTGTCCGGGTCGGTAATGTAGCGCGTGTTGAGTATGGGCTGGATCTCGCGAACCGCCCGGCCTTCCCAGGGACGAATGCGCGGGTGAATGGTAATACGTTCAACACGAATACCCTCCCGCGTATTAAAGCCCAGGTCATTTCGATATTCCGGCTGGATATCAGCGTGGATCAGAGCCAGCACGAGCCAACGGGGGCTATATTGGCCTTCCACCCGCAGGGCCCAGTCATCCCCCTCAACCCCGGGGGTGTCGGTCTGAGCAAAAAGGTAGTTAAAAGTCACATCGGTGCGCGGTCGATAGAGGCCGTCGACGCCGTAGGTTCGGTTGGTGACACGATCGGGACCCTGGCGATTGAGAAAAAAACCGCCCAGCCAGGAACGAGCAAGGATATCCCGTTTGATCCGCAACACCGAGGAATTTTCCTCTCCCTGGCCTTGGGCCTCCTCCGTCTGGATGCTCATCAATCCAAGCTCATAGGCGCCCGCCCGGCCAGTCAAGCGGGCTCCTCCCAAAATCGGAATCGGCTGTCTCGCCTCCGAAAGCCCGATGGTGCGGCTGTAAAAGATGCTCGGGTCCTCCTCATTCGGTGTCCCGCCTCGTCTCAGAATGCTTCCTATGGCAAAAATTCCCTGGTTCTCCAGAAAGAAATCCCGTTTCTCCGGGAAAGAGAGGCGAAACCGCTCCAGGTTCACCTGCTGCTGATCGACTTCCACGTGTGAGAAATCGGTGTTGTAGGTCGCATCCAGAGTGAGACTGGAGGTGAGTCCATACTTGAGGTCCAGGCCAACATCTAGGTCGGAGCTTGTTTCGGAGTCGCGCTCAGAGAGGTTCGTCGCGACATACGGAGTGACAAAGAAATTCCGGCCGGGATGGATTTCGTTCTGGTGAAGCCCGGCCAGTTCTCCAGCCAGACTGACTCGAGTGATGTTGTAGCGGCGGGGAATCTCAGACCAGTAGGTGATTTCGTTGTTGCGGCGAATTTGCCTCCCAAAGTTGACCTTCCAGGCTTCCTGAGCTGCACTCCCATAGCGAAGCGTTTTGAAGGGGATCAGAATCTCAGCGGTCCACCCGGTCTCATCGATGTGCGTCTTGACTTCCCAGATGGCGTCCCAACTGACGTTGGATCCCCTCCCCTCATTGTTCACCTGGACATCCCTCTTGGCGCCGTTGGGGTTGGTCACGAACAGAAAGCCGTCTCGGGAGCTGGCGAAAGTGTCCAGCAGGATTTCAAATGTGTCCTCGTTTCCAGGAGCAAAATCGCGCCTGAGGCTGTTGGCTACGATCCCTTCCGGGTCGCCGTCAAAACAGTTGACACCGAAATAGAGATTGTCCGAATCAAAAAGCACTCGGACCTCTGTCCGTTGGGTGGAGGGTTCTCCTTGTCTGGGTTCAGCCTGGATGAAATCCGCAGCCGGTTGGGCCAAAAGCCAGGGGGGTTCGCTGAGAATTCCATCCAGGACGATGGTCTCCTCCGTCCAGCGGGCTTGCAGAATGCGATCAGCTCCCAGCACGCCAGGCCACAATCCCGGCCAGAGAGACAGCACAATCAACCCCGACAGGGACTATGTTCTCAGTGCCTGGCCTATTCTCATCCAACTCACGGTCTTCAAGACGTACTGCTGGTTGGCCCCTCGGCAAATTTCAAAATGCTCCCGAGGCCTCGTGGACCACCCGGCCTCCCACCACAGTCATCAACACCCGAAGTTTGTCCAGATCGTTTTCGGGAAAGGTCATAAAGTCCCCTCCCAGCACCACTAAATCGGCCAGTTTGCCGGGCTCAATGGAACCCAGAATATCCTGCTCTCCACTGTAACGAGCGGCCCACAGGGTATACATATAGAGGGCTTCCCGGCGATCGATTCTCTCGTCCGGATTCACCAGGCGACCTTGGTCGTCCAGCCTTGTGATCCACTTCTGCATATTGAAGAGGGCCGCTTGGGTGCGAGAATCAAAGGCGTCAGCTTCTGCGGCTGGGCGGATACCAGCTTCGATCAGAGACTTGACCGGCTGCATGTTATACACCTCATCCATTCCGTAGATTGATACCAACGCATCATTGTCGTAAAGCGCTTTGGAAAAGAGACTGGGAACGATGTCCATCTCCTTGAGCAACTCGAAATGCTCCGGTTTCCACATCAAGCCGTGATCGATTCCAAAGTGCCGGCCTACCAGAGATCTTTCTTTGTGGGCCTCTTCAAAGACTTCGAGCAAAATGGTGTTGCTCATGTCACCTGAGCTGTGCAAGCCTGATATGGACCAGCCGTAACGATTGCCCAGGATGATGTTCCTGCGGTCGCTGGTGGCCAAATCCCCGGTTTCTTCCCATTTGTTTTGGCCAAAGGGACCATAAGGATCTCCTGAGGGAGGAGTCAGCTTTGCCTTGGAGGTCCGAGCTGAGCCGGTCAACGAGGCTCCGTCCACCACCTGGACCGTGGCCGCGATGATTTTGAACATGTTGTTTCCAAAATCAGTCAGATTACCCAATCTCTTCAAATAGGCCTCCGGAGATGAGTTCTGACGCAGAAACTCATGGGCCACACGAACTCTCAGCGTCAATTCGTCGCGCAGCATCAGGTCACGAAAGACCGAGATCGACAGGCCGTTGGCACGTCCCATGATGGTGGTCAATCCCTGCTCATTGTGACGGAGAAATCTGAGCTTCTGAGGCTCCCACAAGGACTCCACAGCGGGCCATGGTCTTATCTCGTAGACGACAATCCCGCCTGCGCCGCCTCTGAGCTGACCGGTGGGCTGCCCCCTATCGTCTTTCAGAACGCCCGGAGTATCTGGGGGAACCTCCTTCATGATCAGGCTGTTGGCCACGACCTGGTTATTGAGGGCTCTGATGTAGAGCGGATTTTCGGGAGCAATCTGATCCAAAAGAGCAGCGTTTAACTCTTCTGTGACAACCCTATTACTGGTTGAGCCCAGCGCAATGAATTCTCCGGGCTGGGCCTGTTGAACCCTTGCCCGCAGTCCCTCCAAAGCGCTTTCCAGAGTGTCATAGTTGATCTGGACAGCAGACCCACCACTCTGCCCAGAAGGCGGGCTGGTCACAAAAGAGGAGTGCTGGTGGGTGTCGATAAAGCCAGGGACCAGGCTGCGCCCATCCAGGTCGATTCGGCGGGTGCCGGGACCCGCCATGGACAGAATCCTGTCATTGCTCCCACGGGCCAGAAACTTCCCGTCCCGAAGAGCCACCGCTTCCACAATCGTAAAGCTCTCATCGGCGGTCAGAACCTTGCCGTTATAGAAGACCAGATCTGCATAGGCAACGACCTCGGCAGGTAGGTTTGCCGGACTCTGAGCCCAACCCGCAGTCAGGGCCGCCCAGCAAAACAGCAACAAGAAGAAGACGCGACTCACAGAGCTGAAATTGGGCTTATGCATGGTCACCCTTTCTTCTCTCTTTTTGCTCAAAAAAACACGGGACGGGCATACCCTCCATGGCAGCCCGTCCCGCGAAATCTCCCTGGTTTGTTCACACCTTAGAAGGCCCCGGACGCCTCGTAGGCAACTTTCCCGTCAATGACAGTCATCAGCACTCGAAGCTTGTCCAACTCATCTTCGGGAAACGTCATGAAGTCTCCGCCCAGCACCACTAGGTCGGCCAGCTTGCCGTTTTCAATGGAACCGAGAAGGTCTTCTTCCCCGGTGTAACGGGCGGCCCACAGTCCATACATGTGCAGGGCCTCCTGGCGAGAGATCTTTTCGTCCGGATTCCACACCCGACCATTGGGATCCTTGCGGGTGATGAAGTTCTTTATCTGGAAGAGGGGCGCTGAATTGGGAGGACGGGTGTCAGCCTCGGCAGCCGGGTAAATACCTGCTTCAATCAGGCTTTTGACCGGCAGCATCTGGTGCAGGGCGTCGGCCCCGTAGCTTTCCAGGTACCCTTCAGAGCGGCTGATGGGAAATGTGAAAACACTGGGGATCACGTCCATTTCCTTGAGCAGATCCAGGTGGCGGGGACGCCACATGTCCCCGTGGTCGATGGCAAAATGGCGGCCATTCAGGGGGTTCTCCTGATGGGCTTCCAGGTACACGTCCAGGAGCACGTCATTGCTTTGGTCGCCCTGGCTGTGCATGGCGGTGATGGTCCAGCCGTAGCGGTTGGCCAGCAGGATGTTTCTGCGGTCGCTGGTGGCAACGTCACCCGTTTCTTCCCATTTGTTTTGCCCGTATCGGTCGTAGGGACTGCTCTCAGCGACTCTGATCTTGGGAAAGTCGGCAGTGTAGGCACCGCCTGATCCATCCACCACCTGGACCGTGGCCCCGAAGAACTTGAGCATGTCGTCGCCAAAATCGGTGAGATTACCCAATCTCTTCAAGTAGGCCTCCGGGCTCCCATTCTCCCGGAGGAACTCCATGGCAAGCCGAATCCTGGGCACCAGTTCACCACGCTTCCACAGGTCTCGGAAAACGGTGATGGTCAGACCCTGACCTCGACCCTCGATAGTGGTCAGTCCCTGGACCACATACCGCTCTAACTCGATTTTCTGCTTCTCCACCATCTCGTCCACATCCGGCCAGGGCATAAACTCATACTTCACGATACCCGCTGCTCCACCCCGAATTTGACCGGTCGGGTTACCATTCTGGTCTTTCAAGATACCCGGCGTGTCAGCTGGAATCCTTGCCAACATCAGGCTGTTGACCACGTTTTGATTGTTGGGACAGCTAATCGAGATGGGATTGTTGGGCGCGGCCGCATCCAGTTGGGCCAGCGTCACTTCCAGAAGCAGGGCTCGGTTGCTCGGCCCGGCCAGAAAAAGCTGTTTCCCGGCTGGATACTGAGACACCAGCTCTCGCAGCTCTTCCAGGCCGCTGGCCACATCTTCGAAGTCAAGCCGGCCCTCGGTCCCACGTTTGGCGATATTTCCCAGAAAAGCGGAATGCAAATGGGTGTCAATAAAGCCGGGGTCCACACTGTTCCCTTCCAGGTCGATTCTGCGGGTGCCGGGACCGGCCATGGACAGAATCCTGTCATTATTCCCACGGGCCAGAAACTTCCCGTCCCGAATTGCCACCGCTTCCACAATCGTAAAGCGATCATCGGCGGTCAAAATCTTGCCGTTATAGAAGACCAAGTCTGCATAGGCTATGACCTCTGCCGGTAAGTTTGCCGGGCTCTGAGCAAAAGTGAATCCCGTGCCCAGGCAGAAAAGTGCCAAGACCAAAAAGGCCCTACCATCAGGCTGAGTACTTCTTCTCATTGGATACCTCCTCAATGCATATAAAAGAGACAGGCGGGAATAAATTCAATCGATGTTATGGTGCCATCTATGCCTCGAGCTCTCAGCTCCTGTCCATCCAGGGACAGAGCCGTCTGACTCACGTTTTCCATGTGAATCTCGTGGTTTATGGCTATCTCGTCGTTCACCTCAAAGGTGAGCGTGGCCAACAGACCATCGGGCAGCGCAGTGGATGCCGAGATATCCAATATCAGGATCTTTCGTTCCAGATCCACAGGCTCCTCCAGCTCCATCTCCAAGTCGGCATCGGCCGCTTCGGGAGCATCGACAAGCTCCGTTTCCGTTTCGGCATCGGCCGCTTCGGGAGCATCCACAAGCTCCGTTTCCGTTTCGGCACCGGCCTCTTCGGGAGCATCGACAAGCTCCGTTTTCACCTCGGCTCCC
>JAPUKI010000073.1 GCA_027295745.1 Acidobacteriota bacterium | reverse complement strand
CACGATATTGATCAACATAAGGAAACCCGCCACAAGCTCATGAATCGGTGCTTACAAATCGGTCGCCAGTCCCGACGGGAGATCCACCTGGATCTCTTTCTTGCTGACATCGACATCCAACACTAACTCTCGCACCATGGGGACCATAAATTCTCTTCCATCAAGCCTTGTCACCACCAAATTGCAACCTGCAGCTCCCGTCTCCAAAATCCCTGTCACACTACCCATCAATTCTCCGCTCTCCAGGATTCTGCATCCGATGAGATCGGAGTGATAGTAGCTGCCCTTCGGGAGCGAAACACGTTGGTCGTCGGGAATTTGAACCTCACCACCTATGAGCTCTTCAATGTCTTCCAGACGATCACGCCCACGGAACTTCAGAATGATCCGGTTTTTGTGGAACCAGTGTTTCTCGATCTCCTCCCAGTACTCCCTCCCGTCATTGGAGATACGAATTTCATTCAGGGAGGAAAAACGCTCGGGAAAATCGGTCCAGAGTTCCGCCGCAACTTCACCTCGAACTCCGCGGCCTTTGACGATTCGGGCAATGCTGGCAAACAGAACCAACTACTCCAGGATCTCCAAGACAAATCTTTTTCGGAGCTTCATTCCTGCAGCTCCCAGAAGAGTTCGAATAGAGCGGGCCGTCCGCCCCTGTTTTCCAATCACTTTACCAAGATCCGACTGAGCTACCCTTAACTCAAGAACCGTGGTCTGTTCACCCGAAATCTCCGTCACTTTGACCTCATCAGGACTGTCTACCAAAGCTCTCGCGATCATTTCAACAAGCTCTTTCATTTCTCCTCCTGCGAAGCTGAACTTAAAAGCTAGAGCTCTAACCCGTGTCATGTCCGGGCCCAGCCTCATCCAGCTCGAAAATGAATGATGCGCGTAAACACCAGATCTCCTTGGATCATAGCGCCTGTCTGACTTTCTTGATCAAGACTCTGACTGTGTCGGAGGGTTGTGCACCCTGTTTGACCCAATAATCAATCCTGTCCAGGTCCAACTTGAGTTGAACCGGTTTCGGAGTTGGGGTGTAATAACCAACTATTTCAACAAATCGCCCCTCTTTCGCTCTGTGCTTTTCAGCAACCACGACTCGATAATGAGGCTTCTTTTTCCTTCCGTGCCGACTCAGACGAATTCTTAACACCTACTATCCTCCTTCTGATGCGACAGTATTCTATCAGAGAGCCTCTAGATCGGAAAGCCTAGTTTAGGTAACCCTTTGGAAGAAAAGCTCTTACCAACCTTGGTCATCATCTTTTTCATCTGAACATAGCGCCTCAGCAAACGATTCACCTCAGAAACAGGTCTACCACTACCTTTTGCTATTCTCTTACGCCGTGACGCCTTGATGATTTTGTAACCGGCCCTTTCCTTCGCTGTCATAGAACTCATTATTGCTTCTAGATGCACCAATTGCTTCTCATCCAGTTGCATCTTCTTGACTCCCTTTAGGAGACCAACCTGGGGAAGCATCCCTAACACCTGCTCCAGCGGACCTAACCGCCTTAACTGCCTCAGTTGTTCACGGAAGTCCTCCAGGGTGAACTCGTTTCGCTGCAACTTCTTGAGCATGTCTCGAGCATGATCTTCATCCACAACCTCTTGAGCCTTATCGATCAAGCTGAGCACATCACCCATCCCCAGGATGCGACTAGCCATTCCTTCTGGATGAAAGACTTCCAATGCCTCGTACTTCTCGCCCACACCGATAAACTTGATGGGCGTCCCCGTCACCGTCTTGATTGAAAGGGCAGCTCCACCTCGTGCATCTCCGTCCATCTTTGTCAAGACCACTCCGGAAAGATTCAGGCACTGGTTAAACTCCCGGGCGGAATTCACTGCATCCTGCCCGGTCATGGCATCAGCCACCAGTAGAACTTCAGTCGGATTTACTGCCTCTGCTATCCGACTCAACTCCGTCATCAACTCCGCGTCACTGTGCAGCCGTCCAGCTGTGTCAATCAGGAGGATATCGAAACCCGTGTTGAGCGTGTGCTGTAGAGCTTTTTTGGCCAGTCCCACAGGGTCACTACCCTTGTCCTCGTAAACTCTTATCTCAATATCACGTGCAATAATCGACAGTTGCTCTATGGCGGCAGGACGGTGCACGTCGGTCGAGACCATTAGTGGGTGGTGTCCTTTCTTCTGCAGCCACAGAGCCAACTTACCGGTGGTCGTCGTTTTGCCACTTCCGTGCAGACCAACCAACAATATGACACTGGGGGAAAGCTTGGAAAACCTCAAATCGGCCTCTTCCCGTCCGAAGAGTTCCACGAGTTCGTCTAGAACAATCTTGACCACCTGCTGGCCTGGCATCAGGTTGCGAAGCACCTCTTGCCCAAGGGCTCTCGCCTTGACCCGCGACACGAACTCCTTGACCACCTTAAAGTGAACATCTGCCTCCAGGAGTGCAATGCGAATCTCTCGCATCGCCACCTGTATGTGGCGTTCAGCAATGCGTCCTTCGCCCTTGAGGTCGCGGAGAATTCTCTGTAATTTGGTTGATAAGTTCCCTAACATTCCTGTAAAACACTCCAACCATAACCATTTTACCGAGATCTTCGAGAGGAACTCTAGAATTAATTGATGAAAGACGTGATCGTCGGGACAGCAGGCCATATTGACCATGGCAAAACCACGCTGCTGAAAGCTTTGACCGGTATTGATACCGACCGACTGGAAGAAGAAAAGCGTCGTGGGATCAGCATCGACATCGGCTTTGCTCACATGGAGTTGGGACCTTCGCGCGTGGGTTTCATAGACGTCCCGGGACACGAAAAGTTTGTCAAGAATATGCTGGCAGGGATCGGTGGGGTTCACCTGGTGCTTCTGGTGGTGGCGGCCGATGAATCGGTGATGCCTCAAACCATAGAGCATTTCCAGATTTGCAAACTTCTTGAAATTCCAAGAGGGATCATCGTCATCACGAAAAAGAATCTGGTTGAAGAAGAACTGCTTGCCCTGGTTGAAGAAGAAGTCCGGGAACTCGTTGAGGGCAGCCAGTTCGAGAAGGCTCCCATGGTAGCCGTTGACAGCCTCTCGGGGGAAGGCATGGACGCTCTCCGGAAGACCCTGCTTGAAGAAATCGAGAAATCAAAGCAGGCCGTCACTGCAGCCCAAAGTGCCCAGAAGGTTTTCCGTCTTCCCGTTGACCGCATTTTCACGATCAAAGGCTTTGGAACTGTGGTCACTGGCACCCCTTACTCCGGAGTTTTGAAGAAGGGAGATACAGTGACCGTGCATCCCACCCAAAAGACAGGAAAAGTCCGAGGCATTGAGATTTTTAACCAGAAGGCCGACCTGGCCAGCGCCGGTCAGAGGACCGCACTGAACCTGAGCGGACTGGAAACAGAAGATCTGCAACGAGGGATGCTGATCTCTCCTTCCAACACTTTTTCGCCCTCCTCCATGCTTGATGCAATCGTCCACTTGCTCCCCAATGCTTCCAAGGCACTCAAACACCGCAGTGCCATACGCTTCCACCACGGAAGTGCTGAACTGCTTGGGCGACTCTACCTGCTTGAAGGCGACCAACTTCTCCCGGGTGACTCAGTCCTGGCTCAGCTGCGGCTGCAGAGTCCTACAGTGTGTTGCCCCAAAGATCATTTCATCTTACGTCGTTATTCACCAATGACAACCATTGGCGGCGGTGTGATTCTGGACGCTATTCCCGCAAAACATCGGAAGAAGGACTTGGCCCATGACGTTGTGGAGCTCAGAAAGCTGTGGTCAATGCTTCAAACGAAGGATCCACACTTCGATAGGGCCTTGGTCGAATACTTTGTCAAATTGCGCCATTTCTCAGGTATGAACCTGTCCGAACTGGTATCCCGCACCGGTTTTCTGGAAGATTACCTGTTCGATCTCTTCAAGGGACTTGACTCCGTGGTCTTGATTTCTCAGGAGCCACGACTAGCCGTGTTCCGACCGGCGCTCGAAAAATTCAAGGCACAGATCGTCGAATTCCTGGCCAACTTTCACTCGAGTCATCCCTTGGTCGCGGGTATCCCTCGAGAAGAACTCAAGGAGCGATTCTTCGGGAAAGCCAAGAGTTCTTATTTCACCTTCGTTCTCAAACAGCTGGAAACTGACGGAAAGCTTCAGATCAAGGGCAGCTCTGTGTCACAGCAGGACCGACAGGTAAGGCTGAGCCCGGAGCAAGACAAGGCGAGAGAACACATTTTACAGCTGATCAGAAAGACAGGTCTGCAACCACCCAGGTTAGATGAACTCTTGAGAAAACTCCCCTATGAACCGGGCCTGGTGCGCGATGTGTATTTCTTCCTCTTACAGCAAGGAGAGCTGGTACGGGTGAGCGAAAATATCGTCCTTTCACCCGACCGCATCACATTTCTCACAACCCAACTGAAAGAATCCTTTCCCAGCGGCCATACCTTCACGGTACCCGAGTTCAAAGACCTTTTTAGGATCAGCCGCAAATACGCGATTCCCTTCCTGGAGTTCCTGGACCGCAAACGCATCACGCGACGTATGGGTGACAAGCGCGTGGTGCTGTGATTGACAGGTAAGCAGGTTAGGTATAGGATAGTGAGCAAAGACGAGGTAAAAAAATATGGGTGGTCTGGGAATGTCAGAATTAGTCATTATTCTCCTGATCGTGATTGTGATTTTTGGAGCCAGTCGTCTTCCACAACTTGGCAAGGGCCTAGGAGAGGGCATTCGCAACTTCAAGAACTCTATCAAAAGCAGCCACGAAGAAAAGACCAAAGAGGAATCCGAGCCCTAGCCGGGATTATTCATAAGTTCTCTACTGCAGTGCCACAATCATCCAGCGTGCGTTGCGCACCGACTGCATTGTGCTTCCTTGGGCTCCTCGGCGTACTGCATGTTCGGAGTTCGGGGACAGGCCTATGCATAAACCCGGCCTAGAGCCTTCAATATTCGAATCTTCTTAAGATCTCCAGCTCTCTCTTCAAGTATCTTCCTAGCCGGGATCTCCTCTCGTTTGCGCGACGATCCACTCCAGGTAGGGTGGATATCCATGCTCGATGGCAAAAGCAATAACCTCTGGCACCTCATAAGGATGGAGTTCTGTGATCCGATGGATCAGTTGTGGTAACCGATCCTCGGTAGTCTTGAGGATCATCAGGTGCTCAGTAGCACGCTCCAAAGCCCCCTTCCACTTGTATACCGAGGTGACATCGTGAATAATATTGACGCAGGCTGCGAGTTGCTCCTCTACCAGATGCTGAGCGATTCGCTCAGCCCCCTCGCTGCTGTCAATGGTTGAGAGTACAAGGTAGCTTTTAGACATTGGTATTGGGGATGAACTTTAGCCGGAAAGCCAGACGGGAACTTTCCTGGATCCTACTCTTCACGAGTTGTCTCCTGTTAATGTACCTCCTGCTTTTTGGAGACGGAGGTTTGATACAACTGCGCAAGTATCGGTCACAGCTACAAGGATTACAAATGGAAAATCTCCGTCTGCGACAGAGACACAGCGATTTCCTCCAGACAATCAACAAGCTCAAGACCGACCCCTACGAGATCGAGCGGATTGCTCGAGAACGATACAACCTCGCTCGCCCGGGTGACATCATTGTCAACCTGCAAGAATAGATGCCTTAGTTCTGGTGGCGCGTGTTCAGGGAGGTCAAGATCTTCCTTTACAGTATTTCGGATTCCAGTGCGCGCTTAACCTGTCGAAGAAAGTTGTCGGGACTGAGGTAACCAATCACACGCGCTGCCTGTACTTCATTTCCTTGAGCATCAATGAAAATAATCGTGGGCACCCCCACGACCCTGAATTGTTCCCGCAGCGGCACGACCTCTGGTGACTCGAAGTATGTCAAATCAACCTTGAGCGTCATGAATGGACCCACAGCTGCGATCACCTCTTCATCGCTGAAGGTAAACCGGTCCAGCTCACGGCAGGGGATACACCAGTCGGCAGTAAAGTCGAGAAGGATGGGGCGGCCTTCTTCCCTGGCTCGCTCAAAAAGGGCAGGGTCATAGGCTTGCCAGGCAATTGAGGCCCCTGGTGTCTCGGGGATGATGGCAAAAAGACCGATCGCCAGGAGGGAGATTGCCGTGGCTTTCCTCAGCCAGTAAAAGCTCTTACTGTCACTGCTGCTTTTATCCAGCCAACCCAGCCACACAGCGCTGATGAGGGCCAAAGCCAACACCATCCAGGGCACTATCCAATCCGGAAACAAGGGAGCGGTGAAGAACAGGGCCAGGCCAAGCATGGCAAAGCCAAAAAACTTCTCAACCCAAAGCATCCAAACGCCTGACTTGGGCAACTTCCTGAGCCCGCCAGAAAACGTCCCCAGTACCACATAGGGCGCTCCTAGACCCAGGGACAGCGTGAAGAACATCCAGAACCCAAGCCAGGGACTGCCGGTTGAACCCACATAGGTCAACAGGCCGATTGTCACTGGCCCCACACAAGGCGCAGCAACGATGCCGACGACAAGTCCCATACTCAGCGCACCCAGTACTCCGCCCGCTGACTTGGCAGAGACTTTCTGCAGAATGAAACTGGGTGCTTGAATCTGGTAAACTCCGAACAGACTCAACGCCAAAGCCACCATAATCAAAGCAATGCCCACCAAGACCCAGGGATTTTGAAGTAGTGCGCCAAACATCTGCCCAGTCAGGGCAGCCACGATTCCCAAACTGGAATAGGTGATGGCGATGCCAAGCAGATACATGAGCGCCAGCCCAAAGACGTGGGCTGTCTTGCCCTCAGCTTGCCGGCTGAAATAGCCGATGGTGACCGGGATCATGGGATACACACAGGGTGTCAGATTCAACGCCAGGCCCAGGACAAAGAGAGAGAACAGAGTCACCAATAAACCCTGCTCCTCAATGAGGAGTGTGACATTCGTTTGAGCTGAGCCCAAGGCTCCTCCCCCACTCTGACCCAATGAGGAGGGAAACGCGACCGACCCAAAGAGATCAGGGTTGATCGGTCGGCTCTGTTGCTCCAAACTGGAAACACGAATCGGGATCGTAACGTCCTGGCTGACGGGGGCCAAACAGACCTGATCGTTGCAGGCCTGGTATCGGAAACTGCCACGAACCACCTTCTCACCGGGCAGCTCATCCCCTGCAATGCTCACCGGGAAACGGATGACGACACGCCCTTCATAGACATCCAGCTCTTCGGCAGCAAAGGAAAAGGTGAGACGGACGGCCTCCGGATATTGGATTTCACCGAAAGTGAGCCCGTCAACCGGTTCCAGGTTTAACTCCGTGGGAATCAAGTACTCCAGTGTGGGTTGGTGAGCGTTGACGTGCCAGCCTTCTTCCAGATCTCCAATCACAGCCACTTGAAAGCTGCTGCCCGGATGTACAGTGTCCACAGAGAGTGCGGTCTGGATCTTGACGAGCTGCTCACCGCTCATCAACTGCGCTAGAGCTGTCCCCATCACAATAAGACCCATCAACAGGGTCCAACAGGCTGGTCGAATCTTCATGGCCTTCCCACTCCGAGAGCTCAGACTTTAGTGTCTCGGCGAAAGATGATCTTACCCTTCACGATTACCATTACCGGTACCCCGTGGAGTCGCCAATCGTGAAACGGACAATTTCGGCTCTTTGATCTGAATTTCTTGACATCCACAATTATCTCACAGTCGGGATCGATCACAGTAATATCAGCAATCGCCCCTTTCTTCAATGTTCCCCGACCCAGCTTGAGAATTCGGTTGGGATTCGTACTGAAAAGCTCCACCAGACGTGAGACAGAGACAATCTTGCGCCGGATCAAAAATTCCCAGGCCAGCGGAACTGCTGTCTCCAGACCAATGATGCCATTAGACGCTTCCTCAAAAGTCATCTCTTTTTCCAGCCGTGAATGGGGTGCATGATCGCTGGCAATGCAGTCAATGGAGCCGTCGGACAACCCTTTCAACATGGCTTTCACATCGGATGGCGTACGCAATGGAGGGTACATTTTAAAGTTGGTGTCATAGTTTTTGATGTCCTCATCGCTCAGTATGAAGTGGTGGGGAGTGACCTCACAGGTCACCCGAATTCCCTGCTTCTTGGCCTGGCGCACCCAAGAAAGAGATTCTTGAGTCGAAATGTGGGCGATGTGGACACGTCCACCGGTGATGCGGCTCAAAATAGTGTCCCGAGCCACATCCAGTTCTTCAGCTGCTCGGCTAATTCCTCCCATCCCGAGCCGGGTGGAAACCGCACTCTCGTTGAGGTGACCGGCCGCGGCGAGCTGTCGATCCTCACAATGATCAATGATGGGTATATCGAAGATCTTGGCATACTCTAAAGCTCTGCGCATGATCTGATTATTTTCAACCGACTTACCGTCATCGGTAATAGCAACCACTCCCGCCTTTACCATTTCTCCAATCTCTGCCAGTTCTTTCCCCTCCAGCCCTTTGGTAATGGCCCCGGCAGGAAAGACGTTCACCAAGCCAGCCCGACCAGCGCGCTCCAAGATAAATCGTGTAATGGCCTCACTATCATTCACGGGCTGGGTATTCGGCATGCACGTAATACTGGAGAATCCTCCAGCTGCAGCCGCTCTGCTTCCGGTTAGAATCGTTTCCTTGTCTTCGCGCCCCGGCTCTCGCAAATGGACATGCATGTCGACGAAACCGGGCGCTACGATCCATCCTGAGGCATCGATGACTTGCCAACTCTTCTTGGCCTGAATTTTACCGAGGCCGGCGACTTTTCCCTTCTCCACCAGCAGATCCAATTTCTTTTCCAGCTTCTGGCTCGGGTCGACAACGCTTCCACCTTTTAATAACAGGGTCATAGGCCGGGTTCCTCGCTGGCACCCAGTAAGAGGTAGAGAACCGCCATGCGGACCGCCACACCATTAGCGACCTGTTCGAAAATGACCGAGTATCCTGCTTCGGCAAGTTCCGGGGCGATCTCAACGCCGCGGTTGATGGGTCCCGGATGCATCACAATGGCGCTACGCCGGGCCCACCCCATCTTCTTCGTGTCAAGACCATAGAGAGCGAAATACTCTTTAACAGAGGGGAAGAAGACCTCACTCTGCCGTTCCCTCTGGGTCCGCAACATCATGATGACATCTGCACCTTCGAGCGCTTCCTTCATGTGATAGGTCACCTTCACCCCGTAAATTTCAAACTCCATGGGGATGAGAGTGGGAGGGCCACAGACCCAGACATTGGCGCCCATCTTTCCTAAAAGGAGGACATTGGATCGCGCCACGCGGCTGTGCGCAATGTCTCCCACGATGGCTACTTTGAGGCCCTCAATTTTCTTCTTGTGATCCAATATTGTGAGAGCATCCAGTAGTGCCTGAGTCGGATGCTCGTGCATTCCATCCCCGGCGTTGACGATGCAGGCAGTCTCACAGTACTGACTTAAGAGATGAGGCGCCCCCGCCGAGCTGTGACGAACTGCGATGATATCGGGACTCATGGACTCCAAATTCTTCCCGGTATCAATCAGCGATTCTCCCTTGGTCACGCTGCTCTGAGAGACGTCGACGTTGATGGAATCCGCACCCAGGCGCTTAGCCGCAATCTCGAACGATGATCGAGTCCGGGTCGACGGTTCATAGAACAGATTGATGAGTGATTTCCCGCGGAGAGTGGGAACTTTTTTGATCGGTCGGGTGGAAATTTCTTTGAAACTTCGGGAGGTATTCAGAATTAATTCGATTTCATCGAGTGTAAGTTCTTCAATCCCCAGTAGATGTTTCTGGCGCAAAGGCATGGCTTTAGACCGCTGACAGCTGACAGCTGACAATCGACCAGGACTAGAACACTAGAGCAAACTGTTCTATGTCAGTTGTCAGTTGTCGGCTGTTTCACCTTTCCTCAAGAGTTCCTTTGTTGTGACAACAGCTCCTTCTTCTCCATCAATGGATGAAACAAGAACCTCAACCATCTCGTTTTCAGTCGTCTCCACAGACTTGCCGATGTAATCGGCTTGAATAGGCAATTCTCTATGGCCACGATCAATGAGAACAACCAACTCGATCCGCCTGGGGCGTCCGTAGTCCAGGACACTCTCCAGAGCAGCTCGAGTTGTGCGACCCGTGTAAAGGACGTCGTCGATCAAAAGCACGTCCTTATCGGTCAGATCAAAGTCCAGATGCGACCCCTCCACAATGGGCTGATTAGCCACCAGCGAGAGGTCGTCTCGATAAAAGGTAATGTCAAGGATTCCAAGAGGGACTTTCTCGCCTGATAGCTTTTCAATTTTCTTCTGAAGCCTTTGAGCCAGTGGGACACCTCGTCGTCGGATTCCAATGAGTACCATGCTGCTGAGCTTTTGATGCTTTTTGGTAATTTCGGTTGCAATCCTGGACAGTTCCGACTCCATCTCCTCCGAAGTCATGACCCGTCGAAGATAAGTTTGTTTCAATGTTTCCTCCCGGAAGGCGCTGGCGATGATAGCACAGGCAGTTTCGGGCTGACCAGCAGGGGGAACCATCAGGTACACGTGTGGAGCCACCCTTGTGACACTAGTGTGTTATTCTGTGGTCGCTGGAAGTGACCTATGCCACTGAATGCCCAGGCCAAGCCATTGATTCTAGCTCTTGATGTTTCTGCGCAAGAGGAGGCCATTGATTTGGTGCGGAAGCTGAAGGATCAGGTCGCTTACTTCAAGGTCGGTCTCCAGCTTTTCACTGCTGCCGGGCCAACCATCATCAAAAAGATCCTTCAAGAAGGCGCCGAGGTGTTCTTGGACCTCAAGTTCCACGATATTCCCAATACGGTCACTCAGGCTGCTGTGGAAGCGGGGCGGTTGGGCGTGCGCATGATGACCCTCCACAGCCTGGGCGGCGAAGTCATGATGCGACAGACGCGTGAAACACTGCAAGAGTACTCTAGCCGAGAGGGCTGGCCCTGTCCCAAGCTTTTGGCTGTCACCATCTTGACCAGCATTGATCCGAAGGCGCTTCTTACCCTGGGCATTGACCATGCCTTGGATCAAGAGGTTGTGCAACTGGCGAAATCCGCTCAAGCAGCTGGGATGGACGGAATCGTCTCCTCACCACGCGAACTGCGCCTGCTCCGACAGGCAGGGCTAGAGGGACTTCTCTTTGTGACACCGGGGATTCGCTCAGCAGAGGCAGGAGCTGATGACCAAATGCGGACCATGACCGCTTCTGAGGCTCTAGAAGAAGGTGCAGATTATCTGGTGGTTGGCCGACCGATCACTCAGTCACCCGATCCAGTCCAAGCAGCTCAAACACTGCTGAGAGAGATTCATATCGGATAAATCATCGATCTTCGGTTAAAATGGAGCCAATGAGAAAACCATTCTTGAGTTGCCTGCTGTTTGTCGTTTCCGGATGGGTCTCGGCTCAGTCACTTGAAAAACCTTCCCCTGAGGTATCTCGGTGTCACGTCTTTATCGACGACCAAAACATTTGGACGGTCGAGATTCTGGAGGACCCGAAAGGAGAGATCGTGCCGATACTCAATATCATCACCTTCTCACCGGGTGGATGGGACTTCCGACCCCAAGAGATTCACATCTACAACCAGCAGGGTAAGGAAGCGTCCGTGGAGAGATTCTCGATGTACACTGGGGTTCCTGGCGAGGATTATCTCATGCAATATCTTAAGATCCGGGGAGACAGCTTTATCGGTCTGGACCTGCTGGGTGAATTTGACGACTTTACCGAAGCCACGCGGGTTGCCATTGATCTTGGAGAGGATCGGTTTCAACTCGAGGCTCTCGACTGCATCGATTATGACGCCCTGGCGGAGAAAATTGACAAAATCAACGTTGACAGCCCCAATCTTTGGGAGGATTTCGATGTCCTTCAGATCAAGTTTCTTGGAGAAAAGATGCTCAGACCGGAGCAATAGCCCCTCAAGGCACAACCACCTCTAGACCTTCACTGGAGGAAATGAATTCCATGGGGCCATGGCCGATCAGTTCACCATCCATCTGAATGGGAACAGAGCTGTCACCCGATAATTCGACGTGCTGAACCTTTCGATAAATGACATCATGATAGCGAAGGTGTTTCCCAGAGAGTATTCCCAAGAGATAAGAGAGATAACGCCACCTTTGCCGACCGGTAAATAGACACACATCCAGACAGCTTTCCTTTACGCTGGCCCGAGGGGTTACCAGGAATTCTCCTCCGTAGTATCGAGCGTTACCAATCACTGCAAAGGTCCCCTGGTGAACTTCGCCTTCTATCTTCAACTCGAAGGGAGGAAGAGGGTATCTCAAAATGGCAATGGCAGCGGCCAGCCAATAGGCACCGATGCCCAAAACCTTTTTCATGGGTTGGTTCATTCGAGAAATCACATAGCCATCAAAACCGATTCCCGCCATCAGGTGAAAATATTTCCCATTGGCTTGCCCCAGGTGGATCTTTTGCAATTTCCGTCGACCCACCAACGACAACGCCTGCTCAGGATTCCTCGGGATACCCAGTTCTCGCGCCAGCACATTGGTGGTACCTGCAGGTAAGAGAGCTACCGGAACCTTCCACTTCACCGCTTGTTCAATCACTCCATGGAGGGTTCCGTCACCACCATAGACAATCAACAAGTCCGTATCTTTCAGGTTCAGCCACGTTGAAGGCTCTTGTAAAGGACGAGTCATGGCCGCCTCAGCCCGGATTCCATAGCGATCGAGGTTCTCAAGCAAAGCTTTCAGCCGCTTTTCGGAAAGGGGAAATCGACCCGCAGCGGGGTTGTAGACCAAAACGGCACTTGTCATGAACTTTCCCTCTCACATGCCGGAGTTCTGTTGGCGGGTGTTCAGGGAGGTCAAGATCGAGGCCGCACAAGCCTTTCGGAAGTTCGGGAACAGGAGTTCGGGGACAGGCCCAAGAATTCTCCCCGAATTCGGGGCCTGTCCCCGAACTCCTGAACTTCCGAAGGGCGCGGAGAACGAAGAGCCTGGCCTTCCTGAACACCCGCGCTAGTCAGTTTGGGAGATACGGTTAAGGAAGGGCTCACTCTCAGAAATGGTTGCCAACCGTCCTATGAGCTCATTACGGACTGAAACAAACTGATTCCAATCCTCTTTCTCAACCGCCTCATCCGAGGGTAATGCCGTAAGTTCCCGAGGATTGATTTCTCTGCCGCTTCTATCCTGGACCTGATAATGGAGATGGGGACCTGTGGCAAGTCCGGTGGATCCGACTCCTCCGATTCGTTCTCCCTGCCTGACTCTTTGACCAGAACGCACGTCAATACGAGAGAGATGAGCATAGCCCGTGACATAGCCATTGGGGTGACGAATCTCTACCAAGTTCCCAAAGCCCCCCTCTCTCCCAGCAAAAATCACAGCTCCATCGGCTGAAGCTAAGACTGGAGTTCCTACAGGAGCACCGTAGTCCACTCCAAGATGAGGGCGTCTCACCTTCAAAATGGGATGAAAACGGGAATGGGAGTAACCGGATGTGATGCGAGGATCAAAATCAAAGGGAACCTTCAGGAAAGGCTTTCTTACCGCACCACCGTTCTCATGGTAGTAGCCCACACCCTGTGGACTCTCAAACAGGAAAGCGTACAACGCCCGAGTACGACTGGTGAACTGGACTGCCAGAATCTCCCCGTATTTCACGAACTCCCCATCGAGATATTTCTTTTCAAAGATCAGCTTGAACGAATCTCCGGGCCGAATCGCAGTGAAATCGATGTCCCACTGAAAAATCTGATGGAGAGCTTGAACGAGTTGCGGCAATTCACCCTGGGATACCAGCGTGTCCCACAGAGAGCTTTCAACCTCCCCATAGAACTCCTCGACCTCCACTTGGAAATCATAGGGATGGCGAGAAGCCACATACTGTCCCGAGTCATATCTCACCAAGAGGTATTCCTCGTCGTCAATATGATATTCCAGGTCGTGGAAGGCACCATTGGAGACTCGTCCAATGGCAAGGCGATGTCCGGCCATGACGCGGCTCAGATCATAGACGGGCTTGACGTCTTGAACCAGAAGGTGAATGGCTCCAGCCGTGAATCCCCAGTCCAACAATGTCTGTTGGAAAGTGGACCTGGCCGCAATGACACGCTCAACTCTCTCAACCGGGGGCTCATCAACTTCGAGGTCACAAATAACCATCGCCTCCAGTTCCGTGACATCCCCCACATCCGCACCAGAGAGAAAGGATGACAAGGAAAGAAGGCCCAGACCCAGCACAGAAAAACACAGCAGAAAAGCAACTCTGTCCCTAAGGAAAGGCACCTTTACCTCCTCACCGACCCTTTATTCCCTTTCAGGAAATCCTCCACTATAGAAGGAACCAGACCATTCACAGAGCCTCCCAGCATAGAGATCTCCTTCACCAACCTGGAACTTAAATAGGTATAAGCCTCCGCTGGCACCATAAAGACCGTCTCAATCTCCGGCTGCATCCGGCGGTTCATAAGCGCCATCTGAAACTCGTATTCATAGTCGGTAACCGCTCGAATACCTCGCAGGATAACCTGGGCCTTTCGGGCAAGGGCAAACTTGACTAGCAAACCTTCAAAGGTCTCGACCTCAATATTATCCCATTCTTGTGTGACCTCTCTCAGCATTTCCAGTCGCTTGTCGATGTCGAAAAAGGGCTCCTTTTCGACATTGACAAGTACCGCCACAATCACTCGGTGAAAAATACCGTGGCTTCTTTCAATGATATCTAAATGACCATTGGTGACAGGGTCAAAGGAGCCTGGGTAAATCGCAGTCACTTGCTTCGCCATCAACTAAGGTCCTATGTTAAAAGACTCTGCTTTCAAAAAGCAATCTGAAGAAGAATTCAGAATCCAGAATTCAGAATCCAGAAGCTGGAACCATAGCCGGCAGACCAGCTGAAATCCCAAACTCAAAATTTGAAATTCGAAAGTTGGAAGCTAAGACGCGCGCGAAGCGCTCTGTCTTCCGACTTCTGTATTCTGTATTCTGTATTCTCTCTGACTCCAAACTTGACAACACTTTTCACTGCTCCTATAGTGAGTATGCCTCGCTTGGTTTCCCCATCTACTTCAATGTTTGCCGGTTCCGTCTCTGCGAAACTTTTTGTGCATGCTGGAACGGCTCTGGCACAAGAATCAGGCGATTCTTCGGTCGATCATCAGCAACATCCTGCTCGACCCGTCGGGAGTGGATGACGTCCTGCAGGAAGCCTTCAGAAAGCTGCTGCAATCCAAGATACACTTTTCAACCCAAGAGGAGACCTACAACTACATTCGGAAAGTGGTCCTCAATACCGGCATCGACCATTACCGCTGCCATAGGCGCCGAAATGCACGCTTTACAAACTGCGCTGACGAAAATCTGCCTTCTAGCTCTCCCTATGTTCCGAATCCATTGACCCTTCTCATGGAGAAAGAAAGGGCAGAGGTGCAGAACTCAATTCTGGAAGAAGTCCGGAAGACCTTAAAGGAACTGCCTCCCGAACAAAGAGAGGCCATCGACATCACCTTCAATCGAAATCACCAAAAGATCAAGGATCTCTGCAAGGAAAAAGGAATACCCTACTCGACTATCCGAAGTCGCATGACTGCAGGCATCGATCGCATCCGACGCAGGCTGAAAGCCAAGGGGATCTATCGAACTGTCGAAAAGGCAAGTTAAACGATGAGTTGTGAGCAAGTTCCACTAATCGAATTTCTTCTTGGAGAGTTGGGTAGCTCGGAAACAGAGCACGTACTCAGCCACATCGAAGGATGTCCTACCTGTCGAGAACGCCTTCAGACGATGGCTGCGGTAGAAGGAGTTTACCGTGATCAGCATTCCTCCGACCAAAACATTCCAAGGTTCTGGTTTGTGGCAGCAGGGCTGCTGATAGCAGTCCTGGTCGCAACCTTCTATCCGATCTGGCACAGGTCAAGCATCGACTCACTCAAAACGGCAAGCCTCGCTAGTGAGGAGAAATATCCCTACTTTCCTCTTCACACCCGTTCGGGCAGTGAGGGACTGGAAACGGACATCCGTGAGAGAGCTTTCGCAGCCTACAGTGCAGAGCAGTTCAGAGAGGCCAGTGAATGGTTTATACAGCTGCCTCCCAGTGCCGACACTCTCTTTTACAGTGCAGTCACTCACTACATGCTGGAGGAATATCCACAGGCCCTGGAGCAGCTGGCTGAGGCCGTGAAACTCGATAATCAATGGAAAACAGTCGGGCTTTGGTACAAAGCCAACATCTATCTAAAAACAGAGCAGAAGAGGCCAGCCCAAAAGGCACTCAGGGACCTGGTCCGCGAAGGTCAAAACGAATATCGGCAAAAGGCTTTAGAACTACTCGAAAAACTCGAGACCCGGTAATGACTCTGTGGCTCTATCAGGCTCCCCACCAGCGCAGACGTTCTCTCTGTCGTCTCCGCTCTGTGACCCTCGTCCCTCTGCTTAGTCTGCTCTTTTCTTGGACCTTCACAGCTGGACAGGTAGCTCCTTACCAAGCCTCGCCCATTGAGCTTCACCGAAAACTCCGGGAAGCCTTTGTGATCGGAACAGAAGTCGGAGCCGAGGTCAGGGCAATTATTCGTGAGACCGGGGACCACTCATTTGATACCCTCCTCACACCCTCACCCTCCAAGTTGGTCGCCCTCCGTCTTCAGACTGTCGCCTGGAAGGCCTGGTCTGAGCGTGACTACGAACGGGCAGTTGACCTTTATCGGGAGGCCGCTGCCCTGCTGAAAGACTCGGGTCTGACCAGCGAGGTTGCCTTTTGTCTCTACTACATCGCGGAGATTTTCTCCGAGAGGGAGGAATACTCCCAAAGTCTTGAATGGATCGGGCAGGCACTAGCGGTGGCCAGCTCAAGAAACCGACCCTATCTTGAAGCACTGATCTTTCAAAGTCGCGGTTACTCCCTCTGGTTTGCTAACCACCTTCAAGCCAGTATTCATTCCTTCACTCTGGCCCTTGAACGCTGGCACACAATCGGTTTTCGGGAGGGCATGGTGACTTCCTGGAACAACCTGGCTGCCCTCTATGAAGAACTGCGTCTCTGGGACAAGGCTGACCACTACTACAAGCGAGCCTTTGAGCTCACGGAAAACTCGTTGGACGCCGAGATCCGATTCTACCTGCATGCCAACTACTCTGTGTTCCTTCATAATCGACACCAGCCATCCCAGGCAATTGAGCATCTTGCCCAGGCTCGTGAACTCAAAGAGGTATCACCAGGCAAATTCTTATTGTTGGAAGCGAAGATCTTGGGAGTTGGGAAAGATTTGACCCAGCTGCTCTCTTTTCAACCCCAACTGCCTTCACTGCGTATTGAACGAGCTCTATTACTCGGTCAATTTCTCCAGGACAGTGGGGAGCGACTTCAAGCCTATCGGCACTTTGAAGAAGCTCTTCGCGAGAGCAAGGAGAGCGGTCTCAGGTACTTCACTCGAGACTCCGCCCTTCACCTGGGTGCCTGGCTGGAAAAGGATGGTCAGTATGAAAGAGCTTCTCAGCTATACTTCGCAACCCTGAGAGAAGAGTACAATGCAGCTGTTCCTGAAGTCGTCTTTCCGTATTGGCGCACCGTTTCCCCTCTTTTCGATGGCTGGATTCGCTCTCTGATCCGTCTGGGGCGTGTCGAAGAAGCCTGGCAGGAGATCCAACGTCTGGTTCAACTGAGAAGGAGAAAAGGGCAAAGGGCAACGGAGAGCATCTTTCCGGTAGAGTTCAAAAAGGACGAGGTGAGCCAATTTATCCTGGCCGGAAAGCTGGAAACTCAGGGACCGTTGCCGGCTCCCTGGGAAACGGCAATCTCCATTGAGCTGAGAGCTCAATCGATTTTTGAAATGCTCTCTTCCCAGGGAGCAGAGCCATTCACGATAGTCGAGATGTGGCCCGACGGAAGAAGCGTCTATGCCTGGGTCATCCGATCTTCCGGCTACGTGTTCCGGGAACTGGTTCTTCCCCAGGAGATCACCGAGACAGTGCAGGAAATTGTCGATCCACTCTATTCGGCGCTTACCTCTCTTCCGCCTCCCCCAACCTCTGGCCAGCTGCAGCTGGTTTACAGCCACCTTATCGAGCCTCTGGAAGAATTCTTTGATTCGAACAGTATCCTATTCATTGGACACAAGGAGTTACAGCCTCTTCCCCTGGAGATGCTGCAAAATCGACGGGGTGAGTTTCTGCTGGAACACTACAACTTCAGCTATCTTCCGTCAGTTTACGGGAATGCAAAGCAGGAGCCGTCGAGCCCATCGGCTCCCATTCTCATCCGACCCAACTCCTCCCTGGATCTTCCAGAAATCCAGGCTGAAGAAACCTTTTTCAAGACCCTCTTCCCCGATCTTCAGGTATCAGAACAGTTGGAGGGCCAATTTCCGCCAGGGGCTCGATGGGTTCACATTTCGACCCATTTTCGGCTGGACCAACGGTTCTGGCTGGCGTCAGGTTTCGCCAATGGCCCGGAAGAGCTGAACGTCTTTCGGTTCTTGCAACACCCCCTCTCTTGCACCCTGCTCTCTCTTGGCGTGTGTGATGCAGGCAATGCCTACACTTCTGATTCGCCCTACTGGCTCGGCTTTTCCGAACTCTTCTTAAACACCGGGGTTCAGGCTCTTTTGGTGAACCGCTGGAGGTTGGATGAAATTGCCTCTCGCATTTACCGTGATTTCTATGTCCTGTCCAGACAAGGGCTTCCCATGGATCAGGCTATCACCCAGGCCCGGCTGCGTTTCATGAGTCAGACCTTCCGACGAGGTACGGCCAAAGTGACCGGGCAACATCCCTTCTTTTGGGCAGGAGTCACCTATGTCGGAGTTCCTGGAAGAACCCTTTATCCGAAACCCCAATGGGAAGGCGGGCTGCTGCTGTGGGGTGTGAGCCTGGGGACGCTCCTGGTTTTTACCTTTGGGGTCCTGGCTCTCTCTACCAGGAGAAGAAGATGATCACTGTCAGGGGCGGTCGGGAACGTTGATGGATCCCACTTTGGTTTCAGAACGGAGTTGCTCCAAGACTCCTAGAATTCTTGGAGAGAAAAGTTGCTCTGGTAACTGGTAATCGGGCTGCAAATTCAACACTATCCGAAACTGCTCCCTGGCCTTTTCCAGGGCCAGCCTGTCTGCTTCAACGTTCATTAAGGCCCGGTGACAGTACACAGCTCCCAAGAAGGCGTGGACATCTACATTCCCCTCTCCAACACCCTCCATCACGTTTTTCAAGATTTGGATCGCGTCCTCCGATCGACCATCGAAGAGAGCCAGCAATCCGGTGCGTATTCCATCGTTGCTTTGGATACCTTTCAGGCCAGCCGCGACAACTGCCTGGCCGGGGTAGAGAGTATCGGCCCGCCGAAATTTTTCCTCTGCTTCCTGGTATTTTTTCTGCAGGACGAGTCGCTGCCCCTCAAGGGCCAACTGCTGCCCAACCTTCATCTGATCTCGTATCTTGTTTTCTTGGACCTGCAGGTGTTCCCTGTTGAATACCTCGGGCTCCAGCTCACGAGCCTGTTGGTACCGCAAGACGGCTTTGTCGTAGGCTCGTTCTCGAGCTGCCGCCTCCCCCTCCTGCCGCAGCTCCTCAAAGATGTCCATTCTCAGACTCTGAACGGCACCCACCACCTTTTCAAAATCGTTGTCAGACCCTCGAAGCCAGCCACCGAGCTTCCGCAGGACATTCCTATTCTCTTCCGCCTTCTCCTCGATATTTAAAGTCCGTGCCTGAATCAATTTCTTGATCGTCTCTTCACGTGAACTGCCCAGTTGAGCTTGTTGGTACAAGTGGATGTAGAAACGCTTAGTCACATCATCAAGAGCTTCCTGAATCTTTTCCCTTTCCCTCTCGTCTGATTCAGCATCAAGGGCCTCTTGATAAAGCGCAATGGCAGCAGGAAAGTCACCAGCCTGGGTCTTTTCCTCGGCTTCTTCTTCGAAGGTATCTGCCTTGGTGAGTGATCCCTCGGTCAGAGGTTGCCCGAAGGACAGACCGATGCCAAGCAGCAATCCAGTGACAAGGTTCAAGATGACGATTCTCTTCTCAAGCATCCTAAAAACTCAAGCATTCCACAACACGGAAACACCTATTTTCATGGTAAAATAATCGTGTACGGGACATCAAATTTCGGTTGTGGTTCGCAGAGTTTTTCTAACTCTGATACCAACTGAAAACTCTCTTTCCAGTATCGTTAGAGGATTATGGCGCCCAAAAAAATTGGCAGATACCACATCGAAGACCTGTTGGGTCAGGGCAGCATGGGAGTTGTTTTCAAAGCCTATGATCCTGTACTGGAGCGTTACGCCGCCATAAAGGTGATGAATACGGGCGTCGACGTGGATGACGAGCTTCGGGCCCGCTTTTTTCGGGAAGCCCGCTCGGCTGCCAAACTCAATCACCCCAACATTATTTCCATCTACGATCTGGGTGAGAACAGGAAACGGCCGTTCATTGCCATGGAATACGTGGAGGGGGAGGATCTAAGAGCGATTATCAAGAAACGAGCCTTTATTCCCTTTTCCGAGAAGCTTCGTTTTGTCAGCCAAATCTGCGAGGGCCTGGACTACGCTCATCGCAAAGGTGTCACCCATCGTGACATTAAGCCCGGCAACGTCTTCATTACGCAGTACGGTGGCCTGAAAATCCTGGACTTCGGACTGGCCCGGCTAGCCTCCTCGGAGATGACACGAAGCGGAATGCTCCTGGGAAGCCCTTACTACATGTCCCCGGAGCAGGTAAAAGGCAGCCCTGATATTGACGGGCGCAGCGACCTGTTCAGCATCGGTGTTCTCCTTTATGAGTTGATCTCCTACACCAGACCGTTTGAAGGTGAGACTCCTACCTCAGTTTGCTTTCAGATCGTCAGTGAACCTCATCATCCCATCTCGCTGGTCCTACCCGGCTGTGCTCCACAGTTGGAACACATCATCGACCGGGCCCTCTGTAAGGATCGGGAAAAACGCTACCAAAGTGGCTCCGAACTAACAGCAGACTTATTGGAACTCCAGGAGCAGCTTCCCAAAGCTCAGGAGACTTTGAGGAAAGGGATCAAGCCCCTCCAAGCTGAATTAAAGAAGTACCGCAAAGACTTCAAAAACCCGCTCATCCAGGATCTTGTGGATGACGAGTTCTTTGAGCCAAGAGAAGTCGACCCCGAAACGAAGGTCTCTTTGCTGGGGTCTGAGATTGATCCGGACGATTACGGCAGCCTGTTGCTTCGACAGGCTGATCTCAAGAGACGCTTAGAAATCGTTGTGGACAGACAGTCGAAAGCTCAGCAGATCCTTAAACTGTTTAAAACTGCTCAAGCACAGTTGAAAGAGGGTCAGCAGGAAGCCTGCCGCACCACCCTGGAGAAAATATTCAAGCTCAACCCCAAGAGCGCCGAAGCACTGCGAGTGCAGGAAACCTTGGAGAAACGCCGCCGCGAACAGGAAACCCAGTTGCAGCTTGAAGCGGCACTGGCTGTGGCACGCAGCGCTTTGGATCAGGAAGACTTTGAGCGCTGTCTACAGGTCGTCTCCACGGCCTTCGAAATTGCTCCAACTCATGCTGAGGCACTCGATCTGAGAGACAAAGCACGGGAGGGCATTGAGCTCAGGAAACTGGAAGACTTGTTGGCTACGGTTCGCCAGTATGAGAGGAGCCAGGACCACGAGGGCTGCTACAAAGCAGCGACTGAGGCATTGGAACTGGATCCGAAGCACACCGAACTCCAAGAGATTCAGCGGCGCGCTGAGAAGGCGATGAAAAAAGAACACCAAGTGGAGAGTCTACTGAAAAAGGCACGCCAGCGTCTGAAGTCAAAGCAGTTCAACCGGGCTCTGAAATTCGCTGAGAAAGTGTTGGCATTCCAGCCGGAGCAGCCGGAAGCCCTTGAATTGAAAAGAAAAGCCCTGGAGGTCATAGATCCCGAGCACCCTGACCTGAAAAATCTTCATGAGCTAGCAGCCACCCAGACCAGTGCCCAACGAGAACACCTGAGTCAGATTGCTAAAGTGTTGGACTTTGCGCAGAGCGAAATCAAAAGAGGGAATCTCAAAGCTGCCCTTCACAACTTATCTTTTTTGTTGGAACTGGAACCTGATCATCCCACTGCGCTGAGGCTCAAGGAGCACACGGAAGCAGAGCTCAGTAGGAAGCAAGCTAAAGCGGAAGCTCCTTCTGAGGTGGAAAAGGACGTTTCTCCGATCAGCGAGGCTAACCATGTATTGAAAGATGTAACTCTGACGATCAGACAGAAGTGTGGAAGACTCGGGCTACCCAGAGTCCCACTGAAGATCTCGGCTATCCTAGCTAAGCCATGGCTTGCACCGTTGGCGGGAGTCGCTTTCATGTTACTTTTGGTGCTGGCTGTGGTTATTGCGTGGGCCGGAGGAGATCCATCGGAGAGAATACTGGACCCGTCGGCTGAGAGTCCCTCGGGTTCAATGATCCTGAATGTTGCACCGTGGGCCAACGTCGATTCGATCATCCGCCTAGACAATGATCAGGCAATCTCTATTGACCAGGATCTCAGTACACCGTGTGTGGTGCACATGCCGCCTGGGAAATACCGAGTTCGAGTGAGCAATCCGCATTTCAATGGGCCGCTGGAGTTCGAAGTGAGCATCGTTGCTGGAGAGTCCTCGGTGGTTCACAAGAAGTTGCCCAACTTTGATCTGGAAGAAGCGTTTTCAGCTGTTGTTGAAAACCAGTCTGGGCTTTAACCCGCACTTCTCACACCCGCTCTACTGCATCGGCCCAATGATCCGGCCTGGTGTGAGAAATGCGGGTTAGTGGGTCAGGAGCGAATCCAGGCAGAGAGAGGGCCAGGCTTGCCAAAGAGATAGCCTTGGGCGAAATCAAATCCCATCTCCACACAAACTTGCTGTTCTTCCTTCTTCTCAATACCTTCAGCCAGACAGGACACTCCGATTTCGCCCACCATCTTTACCAAAGTTTCGACCAACTTCTGTTTGGGAAAGGGGGCCTCGTGAAGATCTCTTATCAGAGTGAGGTCGAACTTAAGATAGTCGGGTGGAACCTCCACCAGTTCAAGTAAGCGGGCCTGTCCGGCCCCGAAATCGTCGTAGGCAAGCCCCATGTCAAGAGCGGTCAATTGCTTGCGCAACTCCCGCATTTGGTTGAGATCGGTGACGGCAGCTTCATGGATCTCCAGGACAATAGAGAGATCGGGTTCTTCCAAACGGAGTTTCTTGAGCGAAACCAGGAGCTGAGGCGAACCCAACTCAGCCGGATGGGTGTTAACGAACAGGTTCGGCGCACCTTCCAGCTTTTTCGCCTCTTGAATCCCGCGAGAACGAAAAACTCTGCTGAGGTCAGCCTCCAAGCCGAAGCGTGCTGCAATGCGAAACAGCTCGTCAGGCACAGAGGCAACTCCTGGTTGGTCACCTCGTCCCAGGACTTCGTATCCCATCGTTTCCTCTCCGCTAATCTTGACGATGGGCTGGAAAAAGGGAAGAACCGCGTGTGTTGTCAGCATTTGGTGGAATTCGCGTTTTCCCACGACTAGCTGCTCTGGAAGCTCCTCAGAGGAGACGTGGGTCAAGACAGTACGGGAGAGGTCCGTCACCTCAGGCTCGACTCGGTTGAGTCGGAACTCATACTCTGAAAAATGCAGGATGT
>JAPUKI010000072.1 GCA_027295745.1 Acidobacteriota bacterium | reverse complement strand
AATCGATGCGGCCAGCGAACAGCCGGCCTCAAGGTCGGGGATGAGAACCGTCTTTTCAGGATTGAGCAGCTTTGCTGTCTCAGCCATGAAATGGACCCCACAGAGAACAATCACCTCGGCGTCAGTTTCCACCGCCCGGCGCGCCAGGGCCAAGGAGTCACCGGTGAGGTCAGCAACACCGTGAAAGATTTCCGGGGTTTGATAATTGTGGGCCAGGATAATGGCGTTACGCTGCTGTTTCAGTTCGTTGATAGCCGCAATGAGAGGCGCATGAACCGGCCACTCTATGTCGGGAATCACAGCGCGCAAGCGTTCGTAAGTGGGTGCCGTGGCATGAGCCACCTCCGGCGTGTAAGGAAGCTCAGACACCCCCACCGATGGTTCAGATCTATGTGTCGCTGTCATCGCCTAACACTCCTTATGCTCCAGAATGAATCCATAATGGAGACTGTTAAAAAAAATGGCCAGCCCTGTTCCGACCCAAGCGCACTCTTATGCTAAAAGTGAGTATAACTCAGTCGTCTCTCCGTCTTCAAGCAAAGTATCCCCCTTTTCGTGAGTGCTTTTATTTTCGAAGCGAGCCACTGATTGCACCGGGAAGACCCACACCGGGAGCCGGGCGTTCTCGGAGCACCTCACGCCGGAAGCGAAAGAGCATGGCAGGTCGGCCCCCGGTTTTTGGGTCGAACTGGCCGGTTCCTTCCACTAGCCCTCCCTTCTCCACCAAGCGCCGAAAGTTCTGCTTGTGTAAACGGACTCCTGCCAGAGCTTCCACCACTCGCTGAAGTTGCAAAAGGGTAAAGGCGGACGGAAGCAGCTCGAAGACCACGGGACGATACTTGATCTTGCCCCGCAGCCGGCCCAGCGCGGTAGCTAAGATTCGCCGGTGATCCAGTGCCATCGGTTGACCGAGAAAGTGAGTTTGGGATTCCCCAGAGGAATCTTCAGAAATATCTCGAGATTTTTTTCTGGACTCTCTCCTCCAGAACCTGTCCCGTGCCTGTTCAGCCACGAGACCAGCCTCATACAGGAGCTCGTAGCGTTCCAATACCCGCTCTTCGTCCCAGGTTGCACCTCTGAGACCAAAAGCAATCTCGATCCTTTCCTGGCGGCTACGGCGCATAACAGGATCGCGGGTTTTTTTCACCCAGCGAGTCAGGGCGGGAGCGATCCGCTCATTGATCATGGGTGGGTGGTTTGAGAGCCACTGTTCCCAGGGGAGATAGTCATACCAGTCACGCCAGCTGGCTTCTCCTCGAACGGAGAGCTGCCCCTCTCTCACCAGGGCCAGATAGGGGACGGAGATGACCCGCGGTCCCCCTTGGCGCTCTTCCGGGTCGCGATTGCGGTCCCCGAAAGTGTACAGTTGTTCGACGTACCCCAGCTAGATCCCGGTTTGCTCCCGTACCCAGCCTCGCAGGCCCAGCTCAAGCGTACGGTCCGCCGCGGGATCGAGAGGACCAAAGGGAAGTGCATCGGGTTGTGCCTTCTCTCCAAGACCCACCTCCTCTGGCTCCAAAAGAGAGTGGTCCGGGTGCTTCACGGTTAAGATCCGCGGTGTGTCATCCGTGACGGACACGATCACCCCGTTGAGTACAATGACAAGCGGAGTGGTCATTATTTGTCTCTTGGCAAGACGATCAGTGGGTATTGAAAACCTCTTGATACTGTAGAATTCTATCCTGGACAGCCTCCCTTTCGGCTGGAGTGGGATTGATAGGGTCGCCTGCCACTGGAAGGCTTCCAAACTTCATCAGGGCAGCCATGAGCAGCAATCTTGCCTTTACAGGCGTCAAATTGTTGCCTTCGATGGTCAAATTGGAAGGATTGGGCCGCACCATCGACCATTCATCGCCGCGGCTCACCCTCACCACCGGCATGCCGCTTAAAGCAGCGATTTCCAAGGCCTTCTCCAAGGGCTCGTGGAGGATTCCCGAGATGCCCTCTGCCACAAAGCCGCCCAGTGGGCTATCCCTGAGATTCTTCTCTATTCTGGCTGCAACCTCGACCTCTTCATCAGCCAGTGCCATCGAATTATCTTTCATGTAGCGGTTGTATTTCACCATGGTGACTTTCGGAATCGCCTCTCCCAAAAGGAACCCATCCTCGTCCTTGATCTTCACCTCGACACTTCCTATCTGTCCGTTGATTTTCTTCACTCCCGGAACAGTGGAAGGAAGCCGGGTCAGGTTGATGGCTGACCTCCAGGTGTGCAAGTTGGTGGGCTGAAACCAGATGGTCACGGGAGGACCGATAGTACCCAAGATGCCTCCATGTCCGCCAGTGGCCCGGTAACCTCCCGGTCTGGCGTCCTCCTTCTCCACCTCACGAGCGGCAAAGATTTGCTCATCCTGCAGCAGGACCGCGCCAATGTCGTCCTTTCCTTCTCCGTTTTCCCAGATCCTGGAGAGGATGTAATCAACAGAGTCGACGATGTTGCGGTCGCCATCATTGCCGACACTGCCATGGGCACGTTGGGAAGCATTGCCAGAAATGGGCAGCTCGGTGTCAATGAGCAGGTTCAGCCAATAGACGGTCTCTGCAACATTATAGCTGCCCTCCAGCCAAATCGCACCCGCATATGCGCCAGTGTCGAGGGCTCTTTGGACCGAGTTGGTTGCTTTGGCGAGATCCTCCATTCGTGGGTCCCTGCGATAAGGGGTATAGGGGAAAAAGTCTTCCCCCAGCGTTTCAGGTTGGATATCTCCTGAACCCACATCGGTTCGGTCGGTGTGAGGAAGACCCTTGGTATAGCCTCCAGAAGTAACGGCACGATAGAAGTCAAAGCTGGCCTTGGAACTCAACAGATTGGCGGTTCCCTGGCCGCTTTTTCCTCCAATTCCGCGGTCGATCTCCTCGAAAAGGCGGGAGGCATCGGGGTAGAAGGTCTGCCGGCAGTTCTCAAAGGGGGCATTGGGGAAAGCACAGGAGCTGTCCCACGCTGTGCCGTCAGCCTGCAGGGCCATATAGGGCAACAGATAGAGCCCGTCTTCGGGTCTGAGGGTGACCCGATAAACTGCTTTGTCCCCGGGATTTTGTTGTATGGTGTGAAAGACCCCCAGGGCATCCACATAACCGTCAGGCGGACCGTAAAGTTCAGCCACATCCTTCTCTAGAGGATGCCCACTGAACTGATCGATCAGCACTACCACCGGGGCTGCCAACCGCTGAGGAACCAGATGGTCGAAGCGTATTGGACTCCCATCAGGGTTCGTCATAAGAGAGAGACCATGGTTGGCCCTCGCCTTGTTGCTACTCACCAGGGTGATGCTGTTGTGGACTGTGGCCGTAGCTCCAGAAAAGACTGCAATTCTAGGTCTGGTCTGGGCTTGAGCGGTCCCAGGAGAGATGAAACCGAGAATCATGGATACTGTCAGAAATAGGATCACTTTTTTTCCCAAGGTTGTTCCTCCTTTTCTGTGACCCCTCACGGCCAGGCGCCCAGGAGTCGACGTAAGAGCACGAGCTGCCCCAGGTGGTAGGCGTTATGCACTGCAACCAATAGGGCCTCTCTGAGAATCGTCTGCCCGCTGCCGTGGGGAATCGGGGCGTACAGATCAGTAGACGGATCAGCTACCAGATTGGCAATGGCCTGAAGGTCGGCATAGAAAGAAGCAAGGCTGTTTTTCCAAGCACGCTCATCCGGGGGTGACTCGCTGTCAGGCCAGTACCCCTCCGGATATTTCGGAGAAACATGCTCAGGGTTGCGGCTGAACTCGAGTATGTCCCACTGGGCGATCCGCAGGTGCTCGAGAAGTTGCCAGGGAGTGTGAGCTGCACCCTCCGGCTTTGTCGCCTGCAGTTCCTCTGGTAGTTGGTCCAGGACGCGCTTGAAGCCCACATGGGCTTGACGGCTGGTGAGGAGATTTACCAGGTGGTCTCGGATGACTTTCTCGTCGCTCATATCCGATTCTCCTCACCGGTCCTGCAGGAACTCTAGGATCAGACTTCCCACCTGCTCCGGTGCTTCAACCGGCGTCATATGTTTGAGTCCTGGCAGAACATGCAGCTGAGAGTCTTGAATGTTTTCATGCAGGTATTCGGCCATGGCAGGCGGCGTGGCCGGATCATCGGCTCCCACAAGAATCAGGGTCGGACAGGTAATGCGCTGGAGTCCATCTCGTGCGTCAAAGTGGCCCAGGGCGCGACAGGCTGCCCCATAAGAGGCCACGTTGGTGGCAAGCAAGATGTCGACGATCCTTTGCACCTCCTGGGGGCTGGAGTGGAGGAAGCCGTCGCTGAACCAGCGAGTCAGGTTGAAGGGGGCGACAGGCTCCATCCCCTGTGTTTCCGCTTTTTGGGCCCGCTTCTCCCAGGCAGCTATGGCGCCCTCGCCATACCAGGCGGTGGTGTCGGCTAGGACCAGGCGTTCCACCTTGTCGGGATAGGCCGAAGCATAAGCAATCGCCGTATTCCCGCCCATGGAGAGGCCCGCAATCACTGCCTGATCTCCGCCCAGGTACTCTATCAGCCCACGCAGATCCTTCGCCAGATCTTCGATCGTCCAGCCTGTCGCGAGCTTCTGTGAGCTGCCGTGTCCACGGGCGTCCCAAGTGAGGAGGCTGCCGCACTGTTCGAGCATGGGCCGGATGGGATCGAAAATTTCACCTTTCATGCCCAGTGAATGGCCAAAAGCGATTAACCGGCCTGAACCGGCCAGGTTATAGTTGAGAGTGACGCCGTTGACTCCAGCTTTCATTGATGGTTCCTCCCTTGATTGTAGTTTCAAGCAGGTAGTGTGTCTATGCCAGTTTGTTCATCAGATCCACATTCCCGCCTGAGAGAATGATGCCCACCCGGCGGCCAGTGACATCGACTTCTTGCTCCAATAATACGGCCAAAGGCACTGCTGCAGAAGGCTCCACCACGATCTTCATCCGCTCAAAGTGGAGCTGCATCGCTTCCCTGATGGCCTCCTCGCTGGTGAGCGCGATGCCATCCACCAGGTCTTTGATGATGGGGAAGGTTCTTTCGCCCAGACTCGTCCGCAGTCCATCGGCAATCGTATCGGCCCGCTCCAGCGGAATCAGTTTTCCCGCCCTCCAGGAACGATAGGCATCGTCGGCTCCGGCGGGCTCGGCACCAATCACCTGGACATCGGGCTTGAGGCCTTTTGCGGCGATGAGAGTACCACTCAACAGCCCGCCGCCGCCCGTGGGAGTTATGATGATGTCCAAGTCCGGCACCTCCTCGAGCAATTCCAAGGCAGCAGTTCCGTATCCGGAGATGTTGCGATAATCATTAAAGGTGTGAATCAGTGTGGCGCCGGTGCGCTGCTGGACCTCCGCGGCCATCGCTTCCCGGGCCGACATCGTGGGTTCACTGAAAGTGATCTCTCCGCCGTAATTCTTGACAGCCTCTTTTTTGACCGCCGGCGCGTTGGAGGGCATGACGATATAGGCGGGAATACCTCGATTGTGAGCCGCCAAAGCGAGGGCCGCGGCGTAATTCCCGGAGGAATGGGTCAGCACTCCGCGGGCCGCCTGGTCCCCATCCAGTAACAATACCGCGCGGGATGCGCCACGAAACTTGAAGGAGCCGCTCTTCTGAAAATTCTCGCACTTGAAAAACAACTGGGCACCCACTCGCTGATCGATGGTGGTGCAAGTGAGGACGGGGGTGCGGTGAACGTACCCTTGGATGTGCTGGTGAGCCTGGCGGATGGTTTCGAGAGTGGGGCGTTCGTCCATGCTGTAGATATGCTGGAGGGGGGGGAGTCCCTCTTACAGCGCTTCGCTGACCAAGTCACCGACTTCGCTGGTTGTGTAACCCATGCGGCCGGCCGACATGCTTTTCATCTTGGGAGTGGTCTTGGCGATGGCTTCCTCGATTCGATTGCCGGCCGCCACAACGTTCGATGCATTCTTCTGGTCACCCACCAGGTTCAGCAGCATGCCCATTGCCGCAATGGCTGCAATAGGGTTGATAACATTCTGGCCGGTATACTTTGGGGCTGAGCCGCCCATAGGTTCAAACATGCTGCAACCGCCTGGATCGGGGTTGATATTGCCACCGGCGGCCACGCCCAGACCCCCTTGGATCATGGCACCCAGGTCTGTAATGATGTCACCAAACATGTTGGACACGACCATGGTGTCATAGTATTCAGGATTTTTCAGAAACCACATACAGGCCGCATCGATGTGATTGTAGTCACGTTTGATGTCCGGATAATCTGCGGTTCCGATTTCCTCAAAGGCGCGGAACCAGAGATCTCCCGCAAAGGTGAGCACGTTGGTCTTGTGCACAAGCGTGAGTTGTTTACGGTCGTTGCGTCGCCGGCAATGTTCAAAGGCATAGCGCAGGCACCGTTCCACTCCGAAACGGGTGGTGATCATTTCCTGGGTAGCCACTTCCTGGGGCGTATTCTTACGCAGGAATCCGCCCGCCCCGCAGTAAAGGTCCTCAGTGTTTTCACGGATCACTTCAAAGCGGATGTCCTCTGGACCTTTGTCCTTGAGCGGGCAACTGACCCCCGGATAGAGCTTGACCGGGCGCAGGTTGATGTATTGATCCAGCTGGAAACGGATCTCCAGCAGCAGACCTTTTTCCAAAATGCCCGGCGGCACCTCAGGGTGACCCACTGCGCCCAGGTAGATCACATCAAATTGCAGAAACTCATCGATTTGTTTTTCGGTGATGACCTCGCCCCTTTTCAGGTAGCGCTCGCCGCCGTAGTCAAACTCGATGGTTTCGTACTTGAAATTCTCCAGAGGCGCTACGGCGTTGAGCACTTTGCAAGCTTCTCTGGTCACCTCCGGTCCGGTTCCGTCACCGCCAATGACGGCTATCTTGAGTGTGTCGACCATTGATCTAACCTTCTCCAGTAAACGTCATGACAAAGGAGGGAAATGTAGCAAAACTTTGCGCCACCGGCAAGCCGGGGTCGTGCGGTCGTGCGGTCGTGCAGTCGTGATCTGTCGAAAGCACGAAAGCACGAACAGACGAAAGAGGTTGACAACCTGTGTGCCTTCCTGCATTACTGAGACAGCGGAAAAATTCGCTGCTCATTAAAATGAGAAGGAGCTTTGACTGCTGAATGAAAGTCGGAGAGGGCAAGTGCTCAAACGGTTAATGCTCAGGATTCCGCTTCTGGGGACGATCTTCAGAAAAGGACCATCTCCCCTCCGCCACTTGCTGGGAACTCTGTTTGTCCTGACCCTGGGGATCGGGCTGATCGCCTCAAACTGGCCGGAACCCCACCAACCCATAACCCAATCTCCAGAGCAGATCATCCCGGCAGAGGAGTTCTCTCGTATTATCCGGGACTTCTCCGAGGAAGGTGGGTACTTCCTGTCAGACAACTTCATCTCAAACGAGACTTCCTATCTGCATGTCCTGGGCAAGCTAGGGGAACTTGCAGCTACGGGAGAGGGAGCCTATATCGGAGTGGGGCCGGAACAGAACTTCACTTATATTGCAAAGGTCCGGCCGCGAATTGCTTTTATCGTCGACATTCGACGCCAGGCCATGATCCAACAACTCATGTACAAGGCAATCTTCCACCTCTCGGAGAACCGTGCCCAGTTTTTGTCGCTTCTCTTTAGCAAACCTCTGGTGGGAGAGAGCGCTCCGGGAACTGACACCTTGCTGCCTGAACTTCTCCTGTACTTTGACCAGACACCGGGAGTGGAGAGGACCTTCCGTGAGAACCTGTCCATTCTGGAAGAGACCATCCAGGAAGATTTCAAGTTTCCCCTTTCCGCGGACGACCGAGATGCCCTGGAATACGTCTATACTGCCTTCTGGGAGGAGAATCTCAATATTCGCTTCTGGTTTTCGGGGAGATGGAGTTGGGGGCGCTTTCCCACCATGAGGGCAATTCTTCTAGAGAAAGATCTTCGAGGTCAACGCGCCAACTTCCTGGCCAAGGCGGAAGACTACCAGTTCGTTCGAGAGCTCCACCTCCTCAATCGGATCATTCCCCTGGTGGGAGATTTTGCCGGGAACAAGACGTTCGCTGCTATCGGAGACTACTTGAGGAAGAATGGACACTCCGTTTCGGTGTTTTATACATCCAACGTGGAGCAGTATCTCTTTCGCAGCGGAGTCTTTGGCGCTTTTGTGGAAAACGTCCGGAAGTTGCCGATTGGGGAGAAAAGCTTTTTCATACGTGCTTTTACGGGCATGGGAGGCTTGCATCCGGCCCGGATTCCTGGTCATCGGTTAACCACTATTCTGCAGGAGATGACCGTATTCCTGGAAGACTACGACCAGAAACTCTACTCCGACTATTGGGCCTTGGTCACCACCCACTTCATTGGCGGTAACGAACCCTGAATTGAGTACCGAAAAATCCACCCCCAGCGAAGTTGTCAAACCAGCCAATGCTGTGGCCAGGCAGGAGGTGAGGGCGGGAGTTGCAACCCAGACACAAGTGTTGATCGGGGAGAAGGATGGGGCACCCAACTTCTCCATGCGGCGCTTCATCATGGGAGAAGGCGGCGGTATGCCGCGCCACACCAACACTGTTGAGCACGAACAGTATGTTTTGGGCGGGCGGGCCCGGGTGGGTATCGGTGAAAAGGTCTATGAAGTGAAGGCCAACGACGTCCTCTACATCCCGGCAGGTGCCTCTCACTTCTATCAAGTGATTGAGGCACCCTTTGAATTTCTGTGCGTGGTACCCAATACTCCCGATCGCCTGGAGATTCTCGACGAGGAGTGTTAGCCCGCACTTCTCACACCCGCTCTACTGCATCGGCGAAATGATCCGACCTGACTCTGCGTTGCGCTCGGTCGGCCTCCTCAACGTACTCAAGAGTACGTTTACGGGGGCCTCTGTCGCGCGCCTTGTCAGGCCGGCCCTTCCGCCGCTTCGTGACGAGCTGGTGTGAGAAATGCGGGCTTGCCGGGGACTGTTCCAGCGCCGAATCTTCAGACAACTCCAGGTCACTGTTTACTGAGGTTTGTGATTCCCAGGAGAGACCTCCGGAGAGTTTGGGGACTGTCCCCAAACTCTCCGGAAATAGCCAGGGGTATAAACCCCTGGTAATCGAGCAGATTTGGCGAGAAGCCCTGGAGCTCAGGCCGGCGCAAAAAGAAAAGAAGGGCGGCCGGGGATTCGCCCCGACCGCCCCGATACTACTAACCCCAGCTGAGGTCGTGATGCTTGAAGGGTATCGATCGAATGCGCTTGCCGGTGGCGGCGAAGATCGCGTTGGCCACGGCCGCCGGGGCCGCCGGCAGACTGGCCTCGCCAATGCCGCCCCACTTGTCGCCGCCGCTGAGGGCAAAGTGGGTCTCCACCTCGGGCATCTCACTCAGCTTCAGTAAGGGGTAGGTGTCAAAATTTCTCTGCATGATCCCACCATCTTCAAGGGTGATCTCACCGTACAACGCCGCGCTCAGGCCGTATGCGATACAGCTTTCCACCTGATTCTCAATGATGAGCGGATTGATGATGTTGCCGCAGTCAAGGGCACAAACGATCTTGTGAACGCTGATCTCGCCCCGTCTGGTGACGGACACTTCGGCCACTTCGGCCACGATGGTCCCGAAGCTGTCGCTGATGGCAAAGCCCTGGCCGGAGCCCGGGGGCAGAGATTTGCCCCAATTGGCTTTCTCCGCCACCGTGTCGAGCACCTTCAGGAGGTCGGGAGCCTGACTGAGAAGGGAGCGCCGGAACTCCACGGGATCCTTGCCACTGGCGTAGGCCACCTCGTCCATGAAGGACTCCAGCATGAAGATGTTATGGTTGACTCCCGGAGCACGCCAGAAGGAGACGGGAATGTGCTTGTTCCGCATGATGAACTCAACCCGTTTGTTGGGGATGCTGTAAGGCATGTTGGCCAGGCCCCCAACGGCTATGCGGTCGATGCCGTTGCCGACCATCTCGGGGCGGAGCCAGTAGAAGATGGAATCGCTGGTGATCCGGTTGAACCACGCGACTGGCATGCCGTCCGGACCCAATCCGGCCTGGAATTTGGCCATCGGGCTAGGGTTGTAGTAATCGTTGTTCATGTCTTCTTCGCGCGTCCACATCAGATTGACGGGACGTCCTCTCAGTGTCTTGGCGATTGCTACGGCCTGCCGAACTTCGCTGCGCGACCCACGGCCTCCGAAGCCGCCGCCCAGGAAGCAGTTGTGAACGTGCACATTCTCCGGCGCCACGCCTGATTGCCTGGCCGCATCCTGAAGCGCGCCCTCAGGACCCTGCGTTCCCAGCCAGACGTCGACTCGGTTGTCCTGGACCTGGGCCGTGCAGCCCAAAGGCTCCATGGTGGCATGGGCCTGGTGAGGGGCTGAATAGATCGCTTCCACCACCTTTGCGGCAGATTGCATGGCCTTTGGGGCGTCGCCTTCCTCCAGCGCGATGGCGC
>JAPUKI010000071.1 GCA_027295745.1 Acidobacteriota bacterium | reverse complement strand
AGACATCACCCGCACCCATGGCCTGGTACTGGAGTTCGATGATGTGAAGAGTAAGGAAGCCTATTCAAACCACCCCAGCCGGGTCCCCTGGGCTGCAGTCTGGAGCAAGGTGCGGGTGCCTCGATCGACGAACTTCGACGTTATTGGAGAATAGCTGGACCGGGTGGAAAATGGACGAACGACGGTTTTGTGACGAATCCAACACGACTAAGGCGGCGGTGTTGCGCTGCCACAGCTGTGGAGAGCAGCAGACCTACCAGCTGCGCTGGCTGGTCCGCCAAAAGAAGAAGCATCTGTCTGCCGGGGCCGATGAGCAGGCTCGAAGCCGCTTTGCCAAGTTTCAGAGTTATATGGTGTTAATCGATGATGCTGTGGTGTGCGCGAATTCTCGTTGCCGGCGCAGGATTGAGGTCTCAGGCATGAAGACAACGGCCTACCTCTCCGATTAAAGAAGCAGGACTCCTGTCTCAATCGAACCATTGAACGTAGTCGGCAGCGTCTCCAGGAAGGATTTGGGCCAAAAACAGGTGGAGCTTGTGCTGCTCTTCGGCTCCCAAGTGCAGGAACTCTAAAGCCACCTGATTTAACCTTTTCCCATCCTGCCTCAGAGGTTGATATCGAACCACCCAACCCACAGCCTTTACCTGCTCGGAAGGAGACAAATGAAAGTTAATCTCCAGTCGATCCTTCAGTCTGAGTGGAAGAAGAGTGTGAAAGGCCAACCCTCCCACACTGACGTTCTCGGTCTCCGCCTCGGAGACTGTGTGTCCGATAAGTTGAGTTTCTGCGGCGTCGATGATTGTATATGAGAAGGAGATCGGATAACACACTCGCTGGGCCTTCCTGCGCTGAACCGAGATCTCCTCACGGGGACTCGAGAGGGTCACCTGTCGGGCACAGGGGCCGGATACAGTCTGGATCTCAGCGTCGAAGTAGTAGACGGTTTCTTCATCCCAGTATTTGATTCGGACCTGATCTCCGTTTGACAAGACCCGCGTTTGAGGCGGACCCAGGAGTTCTAACCATACCTGTTCGGAAGTGATTTTGATGATGGTGGCAGCAAGTGGGGAGAACGACTCCGAGAGAGGGGAGAGGGACACCGTCTTCTCCAGAAGAAGGTGGTGTTCCGAACCCGCCGTGGGGACCTTGGCAAATTTAAGATTGAGACCGTCGGCTGATGTGCTAAACATTCCGCTTACTAGAGGTTTCATGCAGTGTAACCGCAAGGGTACAAGCCATGCTGTGAGCTTCATCACCGTTTTGCGCTTTCTCGATTGCGCTTTCAAATTCTTGTCGAACTGCTTGACCGGCTTTTAGCAAGCCTTGTCAATGTCCTTCTCAGGATTCTTGATGAGTAGGGTTTTGGTGGCCATGCCCATCCAAACTGCGCGGTTCAGCCTTGTGGCCACAAAGTCGACGGCCAGTGTCCCCCACTTCGTAGAGATCCGGGGCCAGGGCTGCTCCATAGCCGGCTGGGCCCCAATGCATCTGTAGATGGTCCTTTGGGAGTCCACCAGAAGATCAGGGATGCAGTGCACCCATCTCTATGCAATAAGGCCTGGCAACTGCACCAGTTGGGCTGCGATTGTCCGAATGGGGAGTTCTTTCGAAAAGCGAAGCAGCCCGCGGTGGAGGGTTCGAACTGTTGAGGTCTTTGGAGTATAATAATAGTTGGGAGGAGTCAGGCGCGACTTCTCTCCTCCGAAGCAGAAGCGTCGACACATCTTCGTGTCACCGGCTCCTCCCATTGCTTAGCCTACTTTCACCACAGCCAAGTGGCAAGTGAATTCTTTCAGCCCTGGGCCTGTAAACTGTGGCAGTTTACGGCGCTTCATGCCGTGCCCTAGTATTCTCAACGATGCGGTTCTCGTGATTCTAATCCAATCACTTCCTCAACGTTGTTGGTGCGAACCGCATCTTTCTTCACACTCAACAAGCAGCCGTACCTGTCGAATATCTTGAGCCTGTGGTTGCTCGTGTGACAAAATAGACTAAATTCCGAGGAGAATCTGACCGCGAAAGGGTTCCATGAGATGTGTACTACTGCTTGAACTTCTGACCCTCACTACCCTCTTCACTGTTTCCGGAAACTGGGGAATGAGCTATGGAGAGGCCCTGAAGGATCTGGACCACGACGGGCTGGAGGATTCCTTCGAGCAAGAAATTCTGCTTCGCTTTCTGCCTGAATTCAGAGTGAGCAAAACGGAGTGTGCGGGTTTGCCGGCAGAGTTTCTATCCGACAGGCTAGAGCCGCTACCGGTGGCGCTCAACGGGACGATATACGGGCAAGTGTTTCCGGTTTCACCCAACGAGATCTCAGGCAGTTCCCTGGAGATTCATTACTATCACCTTTGGAGCCGAGATTGCGGTCGTTTCGGGCACGACCTGGACACCGAGCATGTATCGGTGTTGGTGCAGTCCGACAGTCCCAAGGCCGCCGCCAGTCGCTGGAAGGCTCTGTACTGGTATGCCGCAGCCCATGAAGGAACCCTCTGTGATGCAAGCAACGGTGTCAAGGCGAACGCTATCCCGGGCCGAGATCCGGCAGTGACCCTCTGGATCTCCTCAGGGAAGCATGCCTCCTTCCTGACCGAGAATCTCTGTCACAGAGTCGGGTGCGGTGGAGATCGGTGTGAGCAGATGGTTCCCTTTTCCCCGGGTAAGATCATCAATGTGGGTGAGCCGGGAGCTCCGCTGAATGGGGCTGTCTGGATTGCATCCGGTGCCTGGCCGCTTGATGAGAAGATGACAAGCGACTTCGACGATTCTGTGCTTCTCAGATTGGAACGGTTGGAAAAGGATGAAGTGGACTTTGTCAGCGGAGTACCCCTTCCATTCAAGGCTGTGCTTCTTGGTGGTAACAAGACCATCGGCGCACTGGAGAAAGGACATTCTGAAACACGGGGTGCCCTGTCCATCACCATCCAAAAAACGGGGCGAAGCCTCAACCGGGCTCTGAGCGAAGCGGGCCGAGCCCTGCAGCTCTCCGTAAAGAAAGTGGGGAAATGGCTGGGAGTCGGGCCTTAACTTGGTTTTTGTTTCCGCAACTCTCCCGCTGCTCCGTTCGCGGAGCAGGATCCCGTAGTGTTTTTCGATAAACAAAAGGGTATGCCTTTCCTGAATAAGCAACAACAGAGCACCACCCTCGGGGCCATTCGTTGGTTTCTCATGGCCATCCTTCTCATGGGGTTACTGGGCACCGGTGTGGAGTTGCTCTTGCTGGAGCACACTGAGGGTTTGTGGCAATGGGTGCCACTCTTGCTGATCGCTATCGGCCTGATCGTGTTATCCTGGGGCCTGCTCTACCCGGGACGCCGCAACATCAGAGCGCTTCAGGGAACCATGATCCTCTTCGTGTTGAGTGGATTGGTCGGGCTCATCCTGCATTATGAGGGGAATGCGGAGTTCGAACTGGAGATGTATCCATCTCTGAAGGGGCTGGAACTTTTTTGGGAGGCCATCCGGGGAGCAACGCCGACCCTTGCTCCGGGAACGATGATTCAACTCGGATTATTGGGATTGGCCTACACGATCCGGCACCCACAATTAGGTTCTTCGAAGAAAAGGCCATCGGACGACAAAGGAAATTCATGATGAATCCAAAGAAAATACTTATGAGCAGAGTGTTGATGTGGCTCCCTCTTGCGGTCGGTCTCACCGGCTGTGCTGGTTCCGTAACCGAGGAGAGGGAGGAGGCGCAGATTCAGAGCCAGGTCGAAGAGCAAGGGGGAGGCGTCGCAGGTGGGATTAACCCCAACCAGGCAGGCCAGGAAGAGCTCCTAGTCCTACCCCACCTGGATTCGGTGCTGGTGGAGGGAATCCTGGAACGACGCCCTTTCTTGAGCATGAGGGAGTTGAATGCGTTTCTCAGCGAGTCACTGGGTGAGGAGCAACGAGCCGAGCTTTATGTTCAGTTGTTTGTTCCCATGAACCTGAATACGACTGCCGAGGAGGATTTTCTGCTGGTTCCGGGGGTGGGACCACGTCTGGCCCACGAGTTCGAGGAATACCGTCCCTACCAGGCCATGGCCCAATTCCGACGGGAGATCGGCAAGTACGTGGATGAAGAGGAAGTGGCGCGGCTGGAGCAGTACGTCTTTGTCCCGATCAATCTTAACACGGCCAGCGACGAGGAGATCCTCACCATTCCGGGCGTGGGCTCCAGGCTGCTCCATGAGTTCAAGGAATACCGACCCTACGATAGCATCGAGCAGTTTCGACGGGAGATCGGCAAGTACGTTAGCGAGGACGAGGTCTCAAGGTTGGAAAGGTACGTCACGCTCTAGACCCGCTCAAGGATCTCAGAGGCCGCGCGCTCGCCGGACTCCAGCGCTCCTCCCTGACCGGAACTGAGGAGGGCGGTATGCTCTCCACAGAAAGAGATGCGCCCGTGTCGTTCCCACAGCTTTCCATGAAATGCGGTGACTTCACCCGGCCCCCAAATCATGAAATCGGCACCCCCTGCAAAGGGATCCAACTGCCAGGA
>JAPUKI010000070.1 GCA_027295745.1 Acidobacteriota bacterium | reverse complement strand
GCAAAACACCGATCACCAGGAGCTACCCAGAGTCCGTTACCCTGCTTCCTGAAGAAGCAATCGATCGAGTCATGGCGCTGAAAATGGCTACCACCTGGGCTTCGGAGTATATGTTAGCCGAGGATACGATCGGGACGCTGGAGCCCGGAAAATTCGCAGACTTTGCGGTACTGGACAGAGATTTCTTTACCATCCCCATAGAGGACATCCCCAACCTGAAGTCAGTCATGACCGGTCTCAACGGCAAGATCGTCTACGACAATCGCTCGGGCCAGGATGAACTCGCCGCCTGGCTGCGCTAGGGCCAGGGGCAGGCGAGCCGGGAAGACTGTCTCAGAGACCAGTTGATCCAGGTTTGTTGCCTATGGGCATACAGAAGGCGGGAGGCACTTGTGCTCTTGAGCCCCAACGGGGCGCCAGGATGAGCGACCGGGGACATCGTTTACAGTTCAGACCGGTACCGAGCTTACACTTCTTATCGGTTCCACTCAGGCACCCTCAGTCTCCGGAGCCCCGAAGGGGCGCCAGGAAATAGCCCAGGGCGCAGCCCTGGGATCACGGAAGGGCGAAGATAAGAGCCCTGAAAGGGCGGCACAGAGAGAAAAGATTTCGGAGTGCCGCCCTTACAGGGCTCCACGCCAAGACTGTTCGATTACCAGGGGTTTACACCCCTGGCTATTTCCTACCGCCCCTTCGGGGCTCCGGAGGTCTCTCCTGGAAATCTCATACCTCAGCAGGCAGTGTCCCGGAGTTGTCTGAGGATTCGGCACCTGAGGTGCCTCCCACCCTCTACACGCCCATACATGCCTTCATCAAGATAAAGCTGTTACAGCTTCCGAGCGATCAGGCCATGGAACTTGTCCACCTGCTCAGGCGGCTGGGGTCTGGTGATGTAGCTGATCAGAAAGAACAACAGAACGTTGATGAAAAAGGCGGTGGCGAATCCCGGCAGTATGTGGACCGGAACTGGGTTGGGAAGAAACCTGAGCTCCCAGGCAAAGGTCAATCCAATGCCCACGGCAGGTGCGATGAGGGCCGCTTCCGTGGAGGCTCGAGACCAGGTCACAGCACCCACCAGTGGAGTCAGCAGCTGGATGGTAATGGCACCCGCAAAGATGGCCAGGGGGGTAATCAAAACAGGATTCAACAAGGCCAGCAAAACGCCGATTCCCGCAACCAGGACGATGATGGCACGATTGAGTTTCACTTCCTGGGAACTACTCATCTTCGGCCACAGCGTTGCCCGAACAAAATCTCGAACAACAGTTGCTGTCAGAGTGTGCATGTAGGTGTCGGTCGTGGAAATGATAGCGGCCAGAACCGCTATCAGAAACAGGGCTGCCAGGAAGATCGGCATCACCTGGAAGGCCAGAAGTGAAGAAATGAAATCTGTACTCTCCACCTGGGAAAAAACCGACCTCCCATAGGTCCCGATCAAATTGGTACCCAGTACAAAGGCAACGCCCCACAGCAGCAGCATCATGGCACTAATCTTTGCGAAGTGTGCCTTACTGCGGGCAGAGTACATTCGAATCCACATCGCAGGAGACAGCACGACTGAACCAAGACTCAGACCAATGGCAATGCCATAGATGTGGGAAGCAGTGAAAACACCCCCCGGACCCGGAATGGTGATGAACCTCTCCTTCATTGCGCCCAACCCTTCCAGAACGTTGGCGGGGCCCCCGGCCGCAACCAGGATCATGATGCCGTAGACAACCAGCATGGCGAGGATCAGTAACCCATTAAAGAGATCAAGCCAGGCAATGCCGCGCAGTCCTGAGGAAATGACGTGAAGGACCACGATGACGGCAATGATCACGCTCCCCAGTGCCGGGGAAATGAGATTTCCTGAGAGGACATTGAGCAGGATTCCCCCGGCTAAAAGCTGAGCCACAATATAGGTGACGTTGTAAAGCAGGCTGGCAATGACGGTATAGATTCGAATGCTATCGCTTTGGTAATACCCTCCCAGGAGATCACCGGGTGTGTTGAAGTGATATTCCTTGCCCAGAACCCAAATCCGAGGACCGAGATACCACATCAGGACTGCCGCAATGGAATTGCCCGCCAGAATTGAGACCACGAAGGGGGTTCCGACTGAATAGACCGTACCCGGCAAACCGGCCATCCCAACCCCGCTGAGCACAGAGGCAAACATGGTAAATGTGACCACCAGCCATCCTAGATCCCGGGAAGCCACTATGTAGTCAGTAGCCTCTTGCGCGAGTTGTCGCTTGGCCGCGTAGGAGATGAGAAGAAAGACGGCAAAGTAACCGACCAAGGCTGCCAGAATCAGTGGATAGTTGGAGAGGACAAGCTCTCTGACTTCAGCTGGAAATGCACTCATCTGTCGCCACTCACTTCCAGCCCGGATTATGCGTGAAAAAGCTGGAATTGAGTAGCCAGGATGTTGAATACTTGCCGCTGTGACGGTTCAAACGGGAGTTGGGCCTCTCTTGCACAGGTTAACTTTCGTGGTCCTTCTGGGGTGCCTGCCGGTGGCCGGGCAGGATCCTTTCGACGGGAAGCCCCAGGACCGGGAGATCTTTGCCCGTCCTACCAACATGCCCATCGAGCTGGACGGCGTTCTGGACGAGCCGGCCTGGGCGGAAGCTGAGCCCGCTACCGATTTCATTCAGCGGGAACCTTTCCAAGGAGAACCTGCCACCGAAAAAACGGAGGTGCGGATCCTCTACGATGACAAGGCCATTTATTTCGGGATATCTGCTTTCGAATCCGAACCGGATAAAGTCATCATCAACAGTTTGAGGGAAGATTTCACCATCAGAGAAAATGATGGAGTCTCAGTTTATCTGGATACCTTTAATGATGACCGCAACGCCTTCGGTTTTTACATCAACCCAGCCGGAGCCAAACGCGACGTACAGTCCGTTGATCAAGGCAGGAATGAAAATCCCGCCTGGGAAACTGTGTGGGACGTCAAGACGAAAATCACAGAAGAAGGCTGGTTTGCGGAAATCAGAATCCCTTTCAAATCGTTAAGATTTTCAGAATCGAGGGTGCAAACCTGGGGCATCAATTTCCAAAGGCGCATTCGGCGAAGGTCCGAGCAGAGTTTTTGGGCTCCCATTCCTCGCAGCTTTGCCTCTTTTAATGTCTCCTTCGCCGGAACACTCAGAGGTGTTGAGGATGTCCATCCTGGTCAAAACTTCAAGGTGAAGCCTTTTCTGACTTCACAATTTCGAAAGTTTTCCGGAGATGATTTTGACACCCTGGTCGATCTTGGGCTGGATCTCAAATACAGCCTGACTTCTGGTCTCACCCTGGATGCCACCCTGAATACCGACTTCTCGCAGGTGGAAGTGGATGAACAGCGAATCAACCTGACTCGTTTCAGCCTGTTCTTTCCGGAGAAACGTGATTTTTTTCTGGAGAACAGCGGCATTTTCCTTTTTGCCCAAACTGACCGATCCGGGCCGAGTACGCGCGACTTTATCCCCTTCTTCAGCCGCCGCATTGGTTTATCTTCTGGTGGACAGCCTGTGCCCGTTTTGGCAGGAGCCCGCTTCACCGGCCGAGTGGGTGAGTACAGTCTGGGACTTTTCAATATGCAGACCCGAGAATCCGATCCCGAGCCCGCCCATAACTTCACCGTGCTCCGTCTGAAACGAAACATTCTGGCTCAGTCGGAGCTGGGGACCTTGTTCATTAACAGACAGTCGGATCAGTCAGGTGATTACAATCGCACCTTCGGAGTGGATGCCAGCTTTCGTTTCTGGCAAAATCTTCGTATCACTTCTTTTCTGGCAACGACCAGAACCCCAGGCTTCGAGACAGGCGATATGGCCGGCCGGACCTGGGTCGAATGGAAGACCAATCTTTGGGAGGCACGAACCGATTATTTGGATATTGGGGAGAACTTTAACGCTGAGGTGGGATTCATACCCCGCCGCGATATTCGGAAAAGCACTTCATTCTTGGGATTGCGTCCCCGTCCCAGAAGTATTTCCTGGATTCGGGAATTTTTTCCCAATGCCCAGCTGCAGTACATCACCGACCAGGAAGGCCGCCTGGTCACCAGAATCACTGATTTGAAATTCCAAATCAGCCTGGCGGATGGAGGAAGCTTCCAGGTGGGTCGGACACTCAGGTTTGAGAGGGAGGATGAGCAGTTCTCCATTGGTGGGTTAGAGATTGCTTCTGGAGACTATAACTTTGATCGATGGTTCACCGAATTTCGCTCCGATACAAGTGATCGGGTATCGGGGAGCGTGCGCTATGAAACGGGTGACTTCTGGGATGGTACCAGCAAGGGCGTCCGGCTCAGCCTGTCTTTTAAACCCAATTACAAATTTACGGCAAGCGCCAGATTTCAGTGGGACGACCTGAAGCTCCAACAAGGGAACTTTACCACTCGATTGATCAATACGCGTCTGGAGTACGCCTTTAACACCCAGATATTTCTGAGTGCCTTCATCCAATATAACAGTGAGCGGCGCCAGGTCAGCTCAAACCTTCGCTTTAACCTGATTCACCGTCCCCTGAGTGATATCTTCATCGTCTACAACGAAGAGCGAGACAGTTTCCAGGCAGGTGAAACGGATAAATCTTTGACTTTCAAATACACACATATGTTCGACATGTTCTAATGAGTCCCTTAGTGCTCACTTCCATAAATACGGTGATGTTTGCGGATGGGGCTTGCGAGGCGAGGTCGCGAAGGGAGGAGGAGGCGATGCAGAGACATCGACGACTACGAGAGACAAAGAGATCGCCCGCAACCCCCATCCGCCCGAAGGGTTGGGGCGGGACGGGCCCATCTCTTTGTTGCTTCTCCTCGCCGATGTCTCGACATCGACTCGTCGTGGCGCCTCGATCTGGGCTCCGTCGCGCTCCCAACAAACGTCACCGTATTTATGCAAGGGAGCACTTAGATCGCAATCCCACAAGGAAGTCTATGACGACTCAACCAAAAGTTCGGTCTCTTTGGCACAGATTGACCCTTGTGATGGCACTTTCCCTGGCCCTGCCGGCA
>JAPUKI010000007.1 GCA_027295745.1 Acidobacteriota bacterium | reverse complement strand
GACAGGCCCCGAATGCGGAGAATTCTTGGGCCTGTCCCTCATCTCCCCTCATCTCCCGAGGAGAATCGGCGCACTGCTTCGCGGGCCAGAGCAGAGAGCAGATCTCCCATCAACACCAGAACTGCGCCCAGAAGCACCAGGAAAAACATTTCATCGTAGTGAGTGCGTGCCCGCGCATCCTGGATCCAGTAGCCCAGGGAAACAATTCCCAGCATTCCCAGCACCGTGGCTTCCCTCACGCATGTCTCCCAGCGGTAAAAGAAAAAGAGAAGAAAGCGGGAAAATGTGAGAGGAAAGAGGCCCGTCACAGCGATCTGGAGGTGGGAGGCACCCAGACCCCGGAGAGCGGAGAGGGGAGCGGATTCGGTGTTCTCCACGACCTCGGCTCCTAACTTCCCCAGTATACCCAGATTGTGCAGTGCCAAAGCCAGCACAGCAGGCCATGCCGTTGGTCCCAGAACCGCCAGCAGAAGAAAAACCCAAAGATATTCGGGTATGGCCCGCGCAAAGATGAGGAAGGCCCGGGTGATCCACACCAACGAGGGCCAGAGAAACCCCCAGGCCCGGTGGGGACTCTGCAGCGAGGAGAGAAAGGGCTCCGGCGAAGTGAAGTTTCGAGCAGCGGGAAGGGAGAAGAGGACTCCTCCAAAGCCCGCCAGCACAATGGCGGCCACAGAAATGGCCAGAGTCACAACGGTGGCTGACCAGCCCCTTTCGGCCAAAACTTCTCCAGCCCACTGAAAGGCAATTCCCAGATCAAAATCTTCCCCTTGAAGCGGATAGGGGACGAGTTCGTTCAGGAACCGGCCAAGGTTTTGCAGCCGCCGCTGGGAGAGAAAATCCTCCAGCTGAAAGTCCCCCACAAACCAGGAGCCGATCATCACTGCCAGGAGCAAAAGGCCGCTCCAGTGGGCAAACCTGCTGCGGGGACGCCGGCTGCGCAGGTAGCGAAGCTTCAGCTCTGGATCCATCATGCCACGAATCTCCTTCTGAGAGCGCCGCTCCACCAATCCACCAACGTCACCAAAAAGAAAAGTGTGTACAGGTAGGTCCAGACTTCACCGTAGTGGAGATTTTCAAAAGAGGCGGCAATGTAAAAGCCCAGCGTCGGATAGCCAAAGAAGCCCAGGATTGCTGAGGAGCGAAGAGCGCACTCGAAACGGTAGAAGGCATAGGCAGTCATGTCGGGCAGAGCTCGCGGCAGTAAACCAAGCAGGTACACGTGTGGTGAAGAAGCTCCGCTGCCGCGCAGGGCGTGGGCAACATCCCGTGGAGCCTCGTCGATCATCTCCGAGAAAATCTTGGCCAGTGTCCCCCCAAAAGGGATGGCAATCGCCAGGGCGGCGCTCAGGTGACTGAGCCCAAAGGCGGCCAGAAAGAGGACTGCCCAAATGAGCTCGTGAATGGAACGCATGCAGGCAATCAAGACCCGAGTTCCTCCATAGACCATAGGGGCCACGCTGCGGCGCAAGAAAAGCCCCACAGGACCCGGGCCACCCACCGGATCCCCGATCCACCAGGCAGTGGAGGCCAGAAATCCCAAAATCAATCCCCAGACCAGGGCCAGGCTCATGGCAGCTGAAGCGAAGACAACCGTGGTAGCGGCAGCTTGGAGTGCCTTCCAGAGCAGAGGCGGGGTATCCCTGGGAACAAAATCGGCTTCATAACTGATGGCTGGGCTGAGGGCCCGGCTGAAAAACTCCCCGGCTATCCGCACTCCCCCCGGGGTGGGAACCAGATTGGCCGGCTTCAGCTGCAGTTCGCTGAAAGCCCAGATTCCCGCCACCAGGATACCCAGGATGAGAATCCTGCGCATTCCCAGACCGTTGCGGAAAAGGACCAGACCCACAGTTTGTCTGCTCTGCACTTCTCTTCCCTTCTCTCAAACCTGCTGTTGTATTGTATAAAAATATCTTATTAGTAGATATTAAGCACCATTCAAGTCATAAAGAGCTTTAAATTCACTTTCCTCCACGAGATGGGTGGCGCGATCGAACACCACCCGTCCTGCTCTCAATCCGACTAGGCGTGGAAAGAACTCCCGAGCCAGGTGAAGATTGTGCAGGCTGACACAGAGCGTGAGTCCCTGCTCCCGTGAGATGTCGGTCAAAAGCGCCACGGCGGAGCGAGCGCGAGCCGGGTCCACACTGGAAACCGGCTCGTCCGCTAAAAGCCCCTGGGGTTGCTGAAAGAGGGCGCGAGCGATGGCCACCCGCTGGCGCTGACCTCCTGAAAGTCTATCAGTGCGCTCGTAAATCTTCTCCGGTATTCCAACCCGCTCCAGAATCTCATAGATCTGATGAACGTAAGCTCGTGGGGGGAACAAGAAGGCTCGCACACCACCCAGAAAGGAAAGCCTCCCCAAGCGACCCGCCAACACGTTATGAAGAACACGCAGGTTGGGAACGAGACTCAGATCCTGATGGACAAAGCCAATACCCGCACGGACTTGCCGGAGTTCCTTGAAGGACAGCTGGGCCAAGGTTCGACCATCGACCTGGACAAGTCCTTCCGTAGGCCTCACTGTCCCGTTGAGAAGGCTGAGCAAGGTGGTCTTCCCGGCTCCGCTCAAGCCCACAAAGGCCACCGCTTCACCGGAAGCAATTTCCAGTTCGACCGAGTCCAAAGCCACGGTTGTTCCAAAAACCACAGAGGTCTTTTGAAGAGAAAAGCTGGCTCCCCACATCTAACGCACCATTCCCAGCTCTTCAGCAACCTGGCGAATAGCGTTAAATTCCTCGTTTCGAGCTGAAATGAGACGGGTTCGAGGCAGAGCGGCCAGCAAGCTGGGATCATCGATACTGATGAGGACCTGCTGAAGACGATCGGTGAAGCCCTGTCCAAATTTTTTCTCCAGGTCAGGATGAGCCGTCCAGTTGTAGTCGGCGTAGGGGGGAGTCTGCCAGATGATTCGACAGATTTTCGGGTCAGTCTTTCCTGACTCCACCCGCTGCTCATAAACTTTGTAGTTAATGGCCCCCACCTGATACTGACCACTTTCGACCAGCTCGGCGGTCTTGTCGTGGCTGCCCGAGAAGCCGACCGGGTGCTTGAAGAACTCCAGAGGTGACTGAGCCGTGTGTTGACGGATAAAGTATTCCGGCATCATCCGGCCTGAAGTGGAACTACGCGATCCAAAAGTGAAACGAAGATCGGCTATTGCTAGAGGAAATTCCTCTGAACGCTCCAGTCCGGTGTCCTGATGAGCAATCAGGAAAGAGTAATATTTGCGATCAACTTCTCCCTGAGCGATGGCTCGGGCGCCGGGAACGGATTGGCGGGCCTGGACTCCGGTGAGCCCGCCAAACCAGGCCAGCAGGACGTCTGCGTTCTTAAACATCTCCACCGAGCCCGGGTAGTCGCGAGCAGCTACGAACTGGAAGGGGACTCCCAACTGGCGGCCCAGATATTCTGCCAGCGGCTGGAATTTTTCCTGAAGTTCCGTGCTGGTCTGGTCGGGAATGGCGGTAAAGCGAAGAGTTTCCAGACCCTCTGGCTCTGTTCTACCACAGTTGCAGAACAGAGCTGAGGCGATCGTGATGATTGCCAGTGACCGTATGGTACACATCTGGACAGCCTAACGGATAGCCGCAGCATTTTTCCAATAGGTAATTCCGATGGGAAATGGCCGAAGTAATCAGAAAATAAAGGGGGGGGCTTCTTCAGGCGCTGAGGTCTAATTCTTCAGCTCGACCCTGCAAAAATTCCAGAAAACTTTGCGCAATCGGTGAGAGAGTGAATCTTTTGTTCACAACCGCGAAAAAGTCGCGACGAAGCGGCTGGAGATTTTCGATTCTCACTGTTTTCAGGACGCCCTTGGCGAGCTCCGTCTGAACGGCCAGAAGCGAGAGCACGGAGATCCCAAGCCCCGCCTTCACTCCCTCTTTCACCGCATTCGTGGAACTGAGGACAGCCTGGATATTAAACCGGTCCAGGCTATGGCCAAGCTGCTCTTCGAAGCTGATACGGGTTCCAGAGCCGGATTCTCTGGCCAAAAATGGCTCGCGACGTAGGTCTTCCATGGAAATCCGTGCCACCTTGCGCCACCTGGAGTTATTGGGAACGACCAGGGCCAGCTTGTCGGAGGCAAAGTGGTGATACTCCAGTCCCAATCGCTCCAGTTGAGCCCCGGAACAGCCTATTTCAGCCCTTCCCTTAGCAACCTGATCACACACCTCTTTGGAGTCGGAGATAGTGAGCTTCACCTCCACTCTGGGAAACTGAGCGTTAAAAGCCACCAGCACCTGTGGAAGGAGATATTCTCCTGGAATGGTACTGGCCGCCACCGTGAGGGATCCTTCCAGCCGGTTGAGGTATGCCATCAATTCCTGCAAGGCCACTTCCCGCTGTTTCAGGATCACCTCTCCATGTCGGTAAAGAATCCTTGCCGCCTGGGTGGGAACCACTTCACGAGGAAGCCGCTCGAAGAGTCTGACTTCCAGAGCCTCTTCAAGATTCTTGATATGGCCGCTGACTGTGGGTTGCGAGATCCATAGATTCTCAGCTGCTCGTGAGAAACTTCTCTCCTCATAGACCTTACAAAAAACCTCCAGGAGTCGCAGATCCAGTCGCATTTCCGTTTGATTGTACGATATGTGCTCACTTCCATAAATACGGCGATGTTTGTTGGCGGCGCTGATCCCCCGGATTCAAGGCGCTCCGACGAGTCGATACGGGATATCGGCGAGGAGGAGCAACGAAGAAGATGGGGGCACAGCGCCACAACCCTTTGGGCGGAGGGGGGTTGTGGTCGATCTCTTGGTCGCTCGTCGTCGACGATGTCCCGACATCGCCTCCTTCTCGCTTCTCGACCTCGCCTCACAAACCCCCTCCGCAAATATCACCGTATCGATGAAAGGGAGCACTAAATAGGGGGGGGATTTCGAAATCTTTATTCTGTCGCGGCCATCACCAGTGAGATTTCTCTAATTCGATGCCATCTTCAATGTACCACCTGTCCAGACCGTAGCGTCTGGCGATGATGACGAACAGTCTTTCATGTCGCTCCCCTTCAGTTCGTGGGAGGGAGACCTTCAGGGTCAGCTCTTCACCTGCCTCGGGAACTTCAGCCCGTAAGAAATGAAAGCCTTGAACAAAAATCTGATCCACCTCAAACCAAGGCTGGGCAAACCCCTGCTCAAAGCTGATCAGCTCCTTGGCGAGGACCGCATTGCCTTTGAGAATCTCCATCTCCAGGTTGTTGATCTTCTCACCGGTGGTGCCGATCCCCAGGCGATAATAGCTTCCCCGAACAAAGTTGAAAAAGCGGGCTGTCAGGCTGATCTCTTGGGGAGTGACTTGGAGCAGAGGAGCCGACATGGAGACCCTTTCCTGCCCCAGGAGAACGAGGTTCAGGGTGAAACTCAACAAGGTGGCAATGAGAACTCTGCTCATTTTGAACTTCGTAACTGAAGTTTAGGGAATCCTCTTTTCCCTGTCCAGAGAATTCAGGATGAGTGGAAAAGCGATAATCACGAACTGGCTTCGATGGGCAGGCGTATCTCCACCCGCAATCCTTTATCTGAGGCGTTGGAGGCCCTCACCGTGCCACCGTGAAGCCGAATAATTCTTTCAGCGATGGCAAGACCCAGTCCGGTTCCTCCCGACTGACGATCCCGCGCATCGCCGACTCGGTAAAAGGGGCGAAACAGTTTTCCCAGTGTGGCTTCCGGCACACCGGGACCATGATCCCTCACCATGATCAGCGCATAAGCTCCCTTGTCCGTTTGTCCACGGCGCAGACCAACTTCCACCTCAGTGCCCTGGGCAGTGTAACGCAAGCCATTTCGGACGATGTTTTCGATGGCACTTCGCAAGAGCTTGGTTGAGCCGGTGACGACGCAATCCTCACTTTCGATGATCCGCACCCTCCGTTTGCTGCTGCCAGCCTCAAAGTCGGCATCGGCGGTCACTTCGCTCAGCAGGTTTGCCAGAGACACCCTTTCCTGCTGCCCGACCTCTGCACCATTGTCCAATCGAGCAAGTCCCAACAACTGGCCAATCAGCTCGTTCATTCGCTCCGCCTCGCGTTCGATGCGATCCAGCGAATGTGCGGCCTCCGATCCCGTCCGCTGGCGAGCCAACTCCAGCGCCACATTGAGGCGGGCCAGCGGCGAACGTAATTCGTGGGAGATGTCACTGAGTAAGCGACGCTGGGAGTTGATCAGCCACTCGATCCGCTCGGCCATGAGGTCAAAGTCCCGCCCCAAGTCAGCAAATTCGTCACCCCTCTTCTCCAGGGCCGGTCCCACCCGTGCGGTAAGGTCACCCCCGGCCAGCTGCTGCGTTGCCTTTTGTAACTTGCTGACGGGAGAGGTCAGGTAACGGGCAAGCCCATAGCACACTACTCCGCCAGTCATGACGACTACCAGCAGCCTTAGCGCCAACTCCGCGGGTTGGGCCCGCCAACCCATCCGCGGGCCTGGAATCTGGCCCACCATGGTATAGCTTTCTCCTGCGGGCGCTGCCGCGCTTCGCGCCACCAGCAGGGCTCCCGCAGAGGGTTGGAACTCCACCCTCCTGCTGCGCTGGGCGCGAGCCGCCAACTCGCCGGCTCCTACCGGGGCAGGATGTCCTGAAATCTCCTGGCCTTGAGAATCAAAGATAGTGACGCGGATCCGGGAGGTCTGTTCCAGCCGCTCGAGGTACTCCTCCAGTGCGGGCAGACCACGGCGCTCAAGGATTTCTGTGCTCCTCTGGGCGAAAGACATGGCATCTCGCGTGAATTCGCGAAGAGGGGGAATTTCACGCTGGGAGCGGGTGATCTCACCAGAGACCACCAGCAGCACTCCCACCAATGTCATCGCCAACCAAAACCACAGAAAGATCTTGAGAAAAAGGCTGGTTTTCATTGCGGCATTCACCACTTCTGGACGAGGATTCAATCCGGACTAGACGTGAAAAGGTATCCCACACTTCTAATCGACTTGATGCGTTGGCTGCCATCCGGGTGAGGGCCCAGCTTCCTGCGCAGCTTGCTCACGTGCATGTCGATGCTGCGATCAAAGGGAGAGAAAGTGCGCCCCAGAACACGCTCCACCAGTTCCTCCCGCTTCATGACAGAACCGGCTGTCCGCAAGAACTCCTCCAGAAGATCGAATTCAACGGTGGTCAACTCTATCGCCTGGCCGGCGCACTGCACCCTCCTGGTGCCGGTGTCCAGGTCAATGTCCCCCAGAGAAAGGCTCTCCGGCTGGGATGGGACAAACCCTGATGCCTCCCCCTGGGTCCTTCGCAAGATGGCACGAATACGGGCTACCAGTTCGCGCGGGTTGAAAGGTTTGGGAAGGTAATCGTCGGCCCCCACTTCCAAACCTACTATTCGATCCACCTCCTCACCACGAGCGGTCAACATGAGAACCGGTATCTGGGATCGGGCGCGGATGCGACGCAAAACTTCGAAACCGTTCATTCCCGGCAACATGACGTCCAGAATGATCAGCCCGTAGGCTCCCGAGACCGCCATCTCCACAGAATTTGCGCCGTCATTGACCACTTCCACACGAAAACCCTCCGTCTGCAAGTATTCGGTGACTAACTCACACAGTTCCACATCGTCGTCAATGATCAGTATGCGTTCCCCAGGTTCCCTCAAATTCATGGATTTAGTACTCCCTTTCATAAATACGGCAACGTTTGTTGGGAGCGCTACGGAGCCCAGATCGAGGCGCGACGACGAGTCGATGTCGAGACATCGGCGAGGAGGAGCAAAAAAGAGATGGGCCCGTCCCGCCCCAACCCTTCGGGCGGATGGGGGTTGCGGGCGATCTCTTTGTCTCTCGTCGTCGTCGATGTCCCTGCATCGCTTTCTCCTCGCTTCGCGACCTCGCCTCGCAAGCCCCAGCCGCAAATGTTACCGTATTTATGAAAGGGAGTACTTTGCTGCCATCCGCCTCATTTTACGCCAACTGTTAACGCCCCTGCGTAAAGAAGTGTCAATGAACTGGGGCGATCTTTACAAAGCTTTACTGAACCATTACCAACTCTTGACACACATTTGGGCCGATCCTTCGTCTTATACTGAGTGCATCGGGCAGCGACGCACGATGCGGGTAAGCGAGTCAATGAGGCAAACTAAAGAAGGAGAACTCAAGAGATGAAAAAAAGCACGGCAAAAGTTCTAAGCGTTATCCTGCTTGTGGCAACCGGATTACTGGCTGTCGGCATGGCAGCACCACAAGGCTCCCGCGGTCGCACTGGTCGTTCTCTGATCCCTCCACAGAGGGTTGTGGAGGAAATCCCGGAGATAACGGTAGACCAGCTGGGCGACATCGATCTACTGCGGGAAGAAGCAATGGCAACCATGGAGTTCCTCATGGAGCAGCAACGGCAATTCCGTCAAGATCTCAGGACTCAACTGGATTCGGAGGCTCCTGACCCGTTTGAGGTTGGGGTACTTGTCATTTCAGGGCGAGATGTGACCAACGAGATTCGAACCAGCCAGCAGGATTTTCGTGAAACCTTTCAGGCGATCCTGACATCTGAACAACTGGAATCACTCAAGGGATTGCACACCACCCTGAACTCGCGTCGACGCTCCGGCCGAAGGTCAGGCGATTTCCCTAACCGGTGAATGATGGCCGGCTCAGGAACTTGGTGTTGGTAAGGAGGAAATTGAACGATGAGAGAAAAAAATCCTAATGCAAGGAGAATCTTCGCTGTAGGGCTGAGCGGCCTTCTGGTTTGGACAAACCTGTGGGCCTCATGGCCCGCTGTGGAGACCCCTCCACCCTTGGCTGAGCTGGTCAGGGAGCCCTATCTGGTTCTTCTGGAACGGGCTCAGGAATGGAACTTCTCTAAAAAAGAAGTGGAGGCGTTCAGAAAGGACCTCAAAAATCAGGAAAAAGCAGAAAAGAAGAAGCTGGAGCAAGAAGAAAAGGCTTTGAAACAGCAAGTCAAGGACTTGCGGAAGCAGCTGGATGAGCTCAACAAGGGCAACTCCCGCGACAACTCAGAGATGACCTTGCAAAGGAATGAGCTTCACTGCCAGATTCTATCCCTTGAACGGGAACAAAACGCTAAAAAGGCGGAGCGCGACCACGGAGTTCCCGTCGCCTTTGACAACAAATTGGCCAAATTGGATCTCATACAGAACTGGCCCACCCGAAGAGCTGAGATTGACCGGATCCTGGAGTCTGGGACAGCCCGTGAACGCCGTTTTGGCGATGTGGAAGACATCGGCGTTCGAGTGCTGAGAGAGGGACAGGAAAAAGACATCAAAACCGGCGAAGAAGCCATAAGAGATATGAAAGCGTCCGGATTAATGCCGCCAGAGGTGGAAGACGAGGAGCTGACAGCTTATGTTCGCAAGTTGGCCAAGAACATTGCTGACCATTCGGATCTGAAGGTTCCGCTGCACCTGACGGTGCTGGCCAGTGAAGAGATCAACGCTTTTGCGTTGCCAGGAGGCTACCTGTTTGTGAACACGGGCCTGATCGAAAAGGCCGATACAGAATCGGAACTGGCTGGTGTCATTGCCCATGAAATAGCCCATGTGACCGCACGCCATGGAGCCCGCTTGATGAAAAAGGCCAACATCTTCAACATTTTCTTTCAGGCTGCCCAAGTGGCGGCTATGGTCTTGACCGGAGGTGCGGTAGGAATTGGGACGTATTATGCCCTACAGTACGGTTTTTTTGGCCTGGGTCTGGCCCTGAATCTGAGCATGCTGGGAGTCAGCCGCGATTTTGAGGAGGAAGCTGACCAGCTAGGAGCCCAATACGCCTGGAACGCGGGCTACGATCCCAAGGGTTTCATCAGCTTCTTCGATAAGATGGCCAGTGAACAAGGCTTTGTTCAATCGGCCAGTTTCTTCCGAACTCATCCACCCTTCTTCGAGCGCATTGTGAGCACGTTCAGTGAAATAGAATACCTGCCTCCACTGAACGACGACCTCATCTACGACTCAACGGGCTTTCGTGAAGCCAAGAAAAGGATTCGCACAGTCATGGAGAATGACCAATGGAAGACACAGGAGAGACCCACCCTCCGGCGAGGGCCAAAGTGCGATGAGGCGCCTGAAACTCCTTAAGGCAGAATAGGGAAACTGTCTCAAAAGTCAGCTGACCTAGATGTCTTGTATAGGGGCGCCCCCCCGGGCGCCCCTATAACCCATTGAAACACAGAGATTTGTGGGCGCACGTCTGTGCGCCCCTACCTGCCTTCATCCAGATCAAGGAACCACCTCAAATTCGCGGGCCAGGAGATGCGTCTGAAGGTCCTTCAGACGAACTTCTACAACCAATCGATATCTCCCCGCCTGCAGCTGATTGAGGGCAAGCCGGGCATTGACCTCCAACCAGTCGTCGTAGCTGTGCACCAGAGGC
>JAPUKI010000069.1 GCA_027295745.1 Acidobacteriota bacterium | reverse complement strand
GATTGAGAAATACCCGGTGCGCTTCGACATTGATTTAGGGCTTTGTGTCTTTTGCGGATATTGTGTGGAAGTCTGCCCTGAAGACGCCATTCGAATGGACACCGGCGTTCTGGAATTTTCTTCTTACAGCCGGGAAGGAATGATCTACGATCTGAAGAAACTTCTCAATGAGAACACTTCCTGAAAGCTCCGCTGCAAGACGACTTTCACTTCACTCAGGTCAACAGGCCTGCCCAAGGAACGGCTCAAGGTAGTCATTTGACAGTTCATGATTCCACAGGGGTTGATCCGTTGAAAGTAACTGAGATCCGTGTTGACGTTCAGAGCAAAACCATGGCTGGTGATCCAGTGGCGCACACTGATACCGATGGAAGCCAGCTTTCCCGAGTGTGCCCAGACACCGGTCAAACCGGGCCTGACGAAGGCATTAACACCAAAGTGAGCCACGGTCCGGATCAAGCTCTTCTCCAGATTTCTCAAGAAAAGATGGACATTCCTTCCACGCTCACGCAGATCGAGATGAGGGTAGACGACCAACTGTCCCGGACCATGATAAGTCACATCTCCCCCCCGGTTGATTCGAACCAGCTCGATGGAAATTCCTTTCCGGTCTTCCCTCCTGAAGACATTCTCCAATTTCCCTGCCCGTCCCATGGTGAAAACGTGGGGATGCTCCAGCAAATAGACCGTCTCGGGCTGGCGGCGATGAAGAGTTTCCTCGAGCGTCCTTTCCTGCCGCCGCAAGGCCTCGTGAAAAGAAACCAGACCCAAGTCAATGAATCTCATGGCTTTTCATTGTAACCGATCAGAAATTTCCACCCCAGCCACGGCCATGGTGTTTTGATAGAATGAGAATGGCCATGTCGATGCAGGAGAGGCGGTGAAGACGAAGAAGATTCACAAGGTCATTTACTCAGAGATCCTACCTCCTTCCCTGATTGCTTTAGCAGTGCTGACTTTCGTGGTCTTCACCCGGGAGTTTGGCCGGCTGGCAGAGCTGCTGATCCGAAAACATACCGATGCCATGACGGTTCTTGAAGTCGTGGTTTCCCTCCTTCCCCAAATTCTCATCTTCACGGTGCCCTTTGCGTTTCTGATCGGGACCCTCATTGGCTTGAGTCGTCTTTCCTCCGACAGCGAGATAGTGGCGATGCGCTCCACCGGAGTCAGCATCTATCAAATTTTGTGGCCCGTCCTCAAAATCAACTTTGGAGTTGCGGCCACCACTCTCCTTTTGACCCTTGTTTTCCTTCCCCAGGGGAACTGGACCCTGCGACAGATTCGCCATCAAGTCGGCCTGCGTCCGGTCCAATCCGAGATCAAACCGCGGGTCTTCAATGAAGATCTTCCCGAGATTATCCTCTATGTAGAGGACCAAGAGTTGCAAAGTTCGGCCTGGAAGGGAGTCTTCCTGTCTGACTCGGAAAGCGGCGGTGAGAGGCGAATCATCCTCTCCAGGCTGGCTTACCCCCTCTTCAGCCCCGACGGTCAGCGTCTGCAGCTCCACTTCGAGGAAGGTTTGGTTTACACACTGGACCCGGAGTCTCCTGACAAAGACAGCCTGACACGCTTTCAAACTTTGGATGTTCCTGTGAAGTTTCCAGAGACCCAACCGGTTGATACGGGACCCAAGAGGCCCAACGAAAAGAGTCTGCAAGAACTTTGGGGGGATCTGGGAGGTTCTGACAGGGAACACCGAAGGCCCAGCCTGATTGAACTGCACAAGCGTCTAGCGTTGCCTTTCTCTGCTTTGATTTTCGCAGTCCTGGGAGTCGCGTTGGGCGTTCACACGCCCCGAGGCGTTCGGGGTTACGGTCTCATCGTCAGCTTGCTCATCGGATTGCTGTACTACATGCTGTTTGCCACCGGCACGAAACTAGCCGAGGATGGAACCCTGTCCATTGGATGGGGAGTATGGGGCGCGGACCTTTTGCTGGGACTCATTGCCCTATTCGCTCTTCGTTACTCCCGCATAGCCTCCAATGTGCTCAGCGCCATCCCCAGAAGTGGACTGCTGGTTCGGTGGCTGCGAATCTTCGGGGAACTACCTGACACTGCAGGCCGCCTTTTTCGTGGGTACTTTGGCAGGCTGCGCGGTTGGTTCTCTTCTCTCCGCAGGATTCACCTTCAGTTCGCCCGGATCATTGATCTCTACCTCACTCGAACTTTTCTGCTGTACTTCTTGCTGACCTTGGTCGTTTGTGTGTCTTTGTTCTTCCTGTTTACCTTTTTCGAGCTGATCGACGATGTCTTTGAAAACAGTGTGTCTCACACACTGCTCCTGGATTACTTCTTCCATCTGCTTCCCCATACTCTGATGCTGCTCGTCCCCATTTCCGTGCTGATCGCAACCCTGGTGACCTTTGGTGTACTGGACAAAACTAACCAGGTACTCGCCCTCAAGGCCTGCGGTGTCAGTGTTTACAGAATTGCTCTTCCAGTCTTGACAGTCGCCCTGACGGTGAGTATTTTCATTTTTGTCATACAGGAGTACGTTCTCCCTTACGCCAATCAAAGACAGGATAATCTGCGAAATATCATCAAAGGCCATCCTGTTCAAACCTACTATCAGGTGGGGCACAGCTGGATCTTTGGTCAGGAAAATCGGCTTTACAATTACAACTACTTTGATTCAGAACGAGACGTCTTTGCGGAGCTATCTATCTACCATCTCGACATTGCCGAGAATCGCCTCTTCCAGCATGTCTACGCTAGGAGAGCGACATGGAATGCGGCCAATCGAAGCTGGCAACTGTATAATGGCTGGGAACGCAGCTTCACAGGCGATCAACTTGAGTTTTCAACCTTTGATGAGAAAGTCTCCTCTATGAACGAGGAGCCCAGTTATTTTGCACAAGAAGTGAAGGAATCTAGTAAAATGACCTTCCTTGAACTCAGGAACTACATTGAAAGCCTGCAGCAGGGTGGATTCGAAGTGGATCATCTCCAAACAGAGCTCTACAACAAAGTCTCCTTTCCCGTCGTGAGTTTTATCATGTCCATTCTAGGCATTCCCTTTGCCTTCTCTATTGGTCGAAAAGGAACTCTTTACGGGGTCGCAGTGGGAGTTCTGCTGGGCATTGTCTACTGGGGAGCATTTGGCGTATTTGGTGTTTTGGGTTCCAATGGTTTACTATCTCCAGTGCTGGCCGCCTGGGGGCCTAATCTACTATTTGGGTCGGGTGGAGTGCTGCTTCTCTCCGGAGTGAGAACTTGACAAAGGAAACATTCAGAATGAAAGCTAATTGGTTGGCAGTGAGTCGATGGTTCGACAGCTCTGTGAGTGATGGACCCGTCCTAGAGAGCGAGTTCAAGGACATTGACTGGGTCCGAGGGATCCCGTTCCTGGGCCTCCATCTCATGTGTCTTGGCGTGATCTGGGTGGGGTGGAGCTGGATCGCAGTGCTGGTGGCAGTTTTACTTTACTTCATCCGAATGTTCGCAGTGACCGGGTTTTATCATCGTTACTTTTCTCACCGCTCTTTTAAAACCTCGCGTTGGGGACAATTTCTTTTTGCAGTCTGCGGCAACACTGCCGTTCAGAAGGGACCCCTGTGGTGGGCCGCCCACCACCGCCATCATCATCGCCATTCCGACAAAGAAACTGACGTTCATTCTCCTCACCAGGACGGATTTTTCTGGAGCCACATCGGGTGGATTACCTGCAAGGGTAACTTCCCCACCAACCTGAAGAACGTTCCCGACCTGGCAAAATTTCCCGAGCTGCGCTTCCTGGACCGCTTTGAGACAGTGGTTCCGCTCTTCCTGGCGACATCGCTGTTCGCCACCGGTGTCCTTCTCAACTCGGTTGCTCCTCAGCTCGGAACTTCCGGAATGCAAATGCTTATATGGGGATTCTTTATCTCCACCATTGTTCTCTTTCACGGGACCTGTACCATTAACTCTCTCTCTCACCTGATGGGAGGAAAGCGCTACAAAACCTCCGACGAGAGCCGCAACAATCTGCTACTGGCTCTGATCACGCTGGGAGAAGGCTGGCACAACAATCATCATCATTTCTCGGCTTCAGTCCGGCAGGGTTTCTACTGGTGGGAGATTGATATCACCTATTATGGTCTGTGTCTGCTGTCCTGGACCGGCCTTATTTGGGATCTCACCCCAGTGCCACAGGGCGTCCGGGCTGCGAGACGGGTAGGTTCGTGAATTCGGGCGTTCGTTTCTCAACCCCATCCCAGCCCATTTCTGAATGACCTGGGCCTGGCAGGCGCTTCACAACCATTCTCTACCCTCTTGCTCGGCCCAAACAGCTCAAAAAATACTCTGTTGACCTCCTTTCCCCTCCCCGATAGACTACCCTCCAGAAAGCACTTCTTATTGACTGTGAGGGTTCGCTGACAATCGCAAATCCAGTATCAGGCAGGAGGTTTTTATGCGCCGTGTACATGCGGAGTCACGCCAGGTGAGGTTCCTTGCGAGTCTCTTTTCGATCGCTCTTTTCTTGGTGACGGGTTGTTCAACGCCGGAGCCGGTCGAGGCACCGCAGGCGACAGCCGTGACGGTGTTTGAGGGGGCGCTGCTCATTGTCGGGGACGACAGCGAGCCCATCGAGGATGCCGCATTCATCGTTCAGAACGATCGGTTCACAGCGGTCGGCCGAAAAGGGCAGCTCGACGTTCCGGCGGGCGCGACGCGTGTGGATCTGACCGGCAAGACCGTCATGCCGGCGATCATCGACACCCACAAGCACCTGGCCGGGACTCGGGAGGTTATGGTTGATCAGTTGCAGCATCTGGCCTACTACGGGGTCGGCGTGGTCATGAGCCTCGGCCTTGATGTCGGCGACCTAGCGTTCCAGGTGCGGGAAGAAAGAATCCCCAACGCCGCACGATCGCGCACCGCAGGACGTGGGATTACGGCGCCGGAGCCGGGGCGCTCTGAGAACCCGTACTGGATCACAAGCGAAGACGAGGCCCGGACGGCCGTCCAGGAGCTGGCCGAGAGGAGGGTCGACCTGGTCAAGATCTGGGTCGACGACCGAAATGGCCAGTACGAGAAGTTGAGCCCAGCCCTGTATGGCGCAATCATCGACGAGGCCCACAAGCACAACCTCCGCGTCACGGCCCATATCTTTACGCTCGAGGATGCGAAGGGGCTCCTCCGGGCGGGCATCGATGCGTTCGCTCATGGAATCCGGGACAGGGACATCGACGAGGAGATCGTCGAGCTGTTCAGGGAGCGCCCGAACGTGGTCCTCGTGCCGAACCTTCCCGATCAAGGAGTGGCGATGGACATGAGTTGGCTGGGCGAGACCGTCCCCGCCGAGGAGTTACAGCAACTTCAGAAGGCGAGCACGGACCGGCCGGCCGCCCAGGAAGCGTTCGGAATCCAGGCCCGCAATCTGGCAAGGCTCAATGAGGCGGGCGTTCGTATCGGCTTTGGCACGGACGGAAGCACCGGCTGGAGGCCGCCCATCGAGATGGTGGACATGGTGGCGGCGGGGATGTCGCCGGCTGAGGTCATCACGGCTGCGACCCGCAATTCGGCCGAGCTCCTGCAACTCGCTGACGTCGGCACGGTGGAAGCCGACAAGAGCGCGGACTTCATTGTGCTGGATGCGAATCCGCTCGACGACATCACGAATACGCGGCGAATCGCGGCAGTCTACCTTCGAGGGGAGAAGGTCGACCGCGCTGCA